>NZ_JBIXLN010000025.1:0-74960 GCF_045798555.1 Paeniglutamicibacter sp. MACA_103
CGATGGTCACCTCCGGGCTGCGCATCGGCACCCCGGCGCTGGCCACCCGCGGCTTCTCCGAGGCGGCGTTCGTGGAGGTCGCGGACATCATCGCCGAGACCCTCATCGCCGGAACCCAGGCAGACAACGAGGCGACGCTCGCGGCCCTGAAGGACCGCGTCCACGCCCTGGCCAACGCACACCCGCTGTATCCGGATCTGGCCAAACTGGTCTAGTCCCGGACTCCATGCATGAAGCCGCGAGCCCGGGGCCCGAACGGTCCCGGGCTCGCGGTCTCTGCACCGTCCGTCGTGGCGCGCATCACACGCCCGGTCGTTCCTCCCTCCATCACCGAGACCCACCACTGCAGTACTTATGAAGGAAGTTCGTTCAATGGCTATCAGTGTTTTTGATCTTTTCACCGTCGGCATTGGGCCATCGTCATCACACACGGTGGGACCCATGCGCGCCGCCCACGCCTTCGCCGCGAAGCTGGTGCGCGAGGAACACCTCGGGCAGTTGGCCTCGCTGCGGGTTGATGTCTACGGGTCGCTGGCCGCGACCGGCCGCGGCCATGGAACCTTCACCGCGATCATGCTGGGGCTCGAAGGCTACGAGCCCGAGGCCATCCTGCCCTCCGAGGTCGATGAGCGCCTGGACGACATGGCGGCGACCGGCAAGCTGCAATTGTGCAAGGCCCTGGGTGGCGGCAAGGAAATCGACTACAAGGTCGAGGACATGATCCAGCACCCGCTCACGGTCCTGCCGCGGCACACCAACGGCATGAAGATGGCCGCCTTGGATGCCGAGGGCAACGTCCTGGCGGAGGACACCTATTATTCGGTGGGCGGCGGCTTCATCGTGCGCGAGGGCGCCGAGGAAAAGCTTGCTGCCAACCTTGAGGAAGCAGTCAACGCCCAGCCCTACCCCTTCCGCACCGCGGCCGAGCTGCTGGAGCACTGCGCCACCACCGGCATGTCCATTGCCGGGGTGATGGCCGCGAACGAGGAAACCTACCGTTCCAAGGAGGAGATCCGCTCCGGGCTGATGCACATCTGGCAGGTCATGGAGGATTGCAAGGATGCCTCGCTGGAACGCGAGGGGATCCTGCCCGGTGGCCTCAAGGTCCGCCGCCGCGCCCCGGAATGGCACAAGCGCCTGGCCAAGGAGGACAAGGACCGCGACCCGGTGTACTGGCAGGAATGGGTGAACCTGGTGGCGCTGGCCGTCAACGAGGAAAATGCCTCCGGCGGACGGGTGGTCACGGCCCCCACCAACGGAGCGGCGGGCATCATCCCGGCCGTCATGTTCTACGCAACCCACTACGCGCCCGGCGCCAAGTACTGGAACCAGGAGGAGCGCGAGGACGTGATCGTGCGCTTCCTGCTCACCGCCGCTGCCATCGGCGTGCTCTACAAGGAGCAGGCCTCGATCTCCGGCGCGGAGGTCGGCTGCCAGGGCGAGGTCGGTTCGGCCTCCTCGATGGCCGCCGGCGGCCTGGCCGAGATCCTCGGCGGCACCGTGGACCAGGTGGAGAACGCCGCGGAAATCGCGATGGAGCACAACCTCGGGCTGACCTGCGACCCCATTGGCGGCTTGGTGCAGATCCCGTGCATCGAGCGCAACGCGATCGCCGCCTCCAAGGCCATCAACGCCGCCAAGATGGCGCTGATGGGCGACGGGCAGCATCACGTGACCCTCGACGAGGTCATCATCACCATGCGCGAGACCGGCAAGGACATGAGCGACAAGTACAAGGAAACCGCCATGGGCGGGCTGGCCGTGAACGTGATCGAGTGCTAGCGGCATAGCCGCGCCTGCGAGCGGCCCGGTGTGCGCCAGGTCCCGGGATTCCCCGGGTGCCCCGGCACTCGCCGGGCCGTTGCGTGTATCCGGTGCCGGAGGGAAGGAAACGGGCTGGTAGCCTTCAAAGCATGCTTGAGATCCGACCGTTCACCGCCGCCGACGCCGCGGCAGCCCTTGATGCGCGCACCGAACTGGACGCCGACGACTTCGACTTCCTGCTCGGGTACTCGTCCCGGCGCGGATTCGATTCCTACCTCGAGCAGCTCGCGGCCCACGAACAGGGACTGGGCTTGCCTGCCGGCTGGGTCCGCTCCGCGCTCTGGGGCGCCTTCGACGACGGCATCTTGGTGGGCAGGACCTGCATCAGGTTCGAGCTCAACGAGCACCTGCTCTCGGTCGGCGGGCACATCGGCTACGCGGTCCGCCCCGAACACCGCAGGCGCGGCCACGCCACGGGGATCCTGCGCCTCTCCCTGGCGCAATTGGCGCAGCGCAACATCGCCTCGGCCCTGCTGACCTGCCGGGAAGACAACGTCGGCTCGGCCCGCACCATCGAGGCCAACGGGGGAGTGCTGGAGAACGTCGTCGAGGCCTCCGACGGTCCCACCCGGCGATACTGGGTTCCCACCCGTCCGGCCCCGCGAAGCTGAGCACCCCGCGTACCGCGGGCGCGGACCCGCATTGGCCGTTTGCCTTGCCCGTGGCCTAGCATGGGACTAACGCCCGGGCCCCGGTGCGGCAACGCGCGAGAGCGATGCCGGCCAGGGGATGTACCGGCCCCAGCACGGATGGAGGTGACCGCACGCATGGACGACGGACCTAGCCGATCTACCGCGCCGCGCGGGCAACACCTCAGCGCCCGGGAATCCCTCACCATTTAGCCATGACCGTCCTTTCCTCCGGCAGGTGCCAAGCACCGGGTCCGTGAAGGCAGGCAAGTCGCGCCCGGCGCCCCGCGCCGGGAACGGATCCGCTTCGGCGGGTCCCTGCTGCACGTCCGTGAGGAATTCCCCGAAGGGTTTGGCAGGTGCTGCGCGGCTGCGGTTCCACGCACTGCCCAAGCACACATCACCCACTGCAGGCACGCGCCGCCGGTACCCGCCGGTGCGATGCTCGCGTGCGTGTCCACCGGAGGGAACCGGAACATGATCAAGACTCCCGCGAGCTCGTTCGACACCAGCTCGGAGCAACTGGCCAAGGCCCTGGCAGCCAACGACATTGCCGCAACGTCACGGGTGTTCCACGCCCTGGGGACCACCGAAACCCTTGAGCAGCTCGAGCGACTGAACACCATTGACAGGGCCCTGGCCTACCGCACGCTCCCCAAGGACCGTGCCATGGGGGTCTTCGAGCGCCTTGATGCCTCGCTGCAGGCCGACCTGGTGTCCGGCCTGCAGGAGGAGGACGTCGCCGAGGTCTTTGCCTCCCTGAGCCCCGATGACCGCGTCGCCCTGGTCGACGAGCTGCCGGCAGCGGTCGCCAACCGGCTGATCCTGGGCCTGGACGCGAAGGAACGCGCACTGACCGGCACGGTGCTGGGCTACCCGCAGGGCGCGGTGGGACGCTGCATGAGCCCGGAGTTCGTGACCACGCGTCCCGGGAACAACGCGGGGCAGACCCTGGCGCGGGTGCGCGCCCTGCTCGATGACGCCGAGAGCGTGTACACCATCCTCGTCACCGATGCGGGCCGCCGCCTGGTGGGAGTGGTGTCGTTGCGTGATGTCCTGCGTGCCGAGCCCGGGGAGCTCGTCGAGGGGATCATGAAGAAGCCCATCTCCGTGGGGGCATCCCTGGATGCGGAGGAAGCCGCCCGCTACTGCGCCGACGCGAAGGTCCTGGTGCTGCCGGTGGTGGACGACGAGGAGCGCCTTGTGGGGATCCTGACGGTGGATGACGCGCTGGGGATCCTGGAGGAGGCCGAGTCCGAGGACGCCGCCCGGTCCGGCGGCTCCGAGCCGCTGCGCCGACCATACCTGGCGACCCCGGTGCGTTCGATCGTGCGGGCCCGCGTGGTGTGGCTGCTGGTGCTGGCGCTCGGCGCGACGCTGACGGTGCAGGTCATCGGCGCGTTCGAGGCCACCCTCGAGGCGCAAGTGGTGCTCTCGCTGTTCATCCCGCTGCTCATCGGCACCGGCGGGAACACCGGCAACCAGGCCGCGACCACCATCACCCGCGCCCTGGCGCTGGGGGATGTGCGGCCGCGGGACGTGCTCAAGGTGTTCGTGCGCGAGGTGCGTGTCGGTGCCCTGCTGGGACTGCTGCTCGGGGCCCTCGGCTTCTCGATCGCGGCGCTGGCCTTCAGCGTGCCCCTCGGGTTGGTCATCGGGCTGACGCTGCTGGGGGTGTGCACCATGGCCGCGAGCATCGGCGGGCTGATGCCGCTGCTGGGCAAGGCGGTGCGCGCGGACCCGGCGGTCTTCTCCAACCCCTTCATCTCCACGTTCGTCGATGCGGCGGGGCTGGTCATCTACTTCCTGGTCGCCACCGCCGTCCTGGGACTGTAGCAACCGGTGCCAACCGGGGTGCGACGTGCGGGTTAAGGTACCCGTCATCGCGGTCCGCGACGGGGCACGGATCGCACCATCGTACCTAATGAAATCCCTTTTGAGCAGACCCTTTCGGCGGGGCGTCCCGCGGTGCTACGGTGAGCAGACGGATCGAATCGGCACGCAGGGGCTTCCCCGCGTGGGAAGGAGTTCCCCCATGGCATCACGCGCAGGTTCCACAGGAATCGACGCCTCGCTCTACCGTCGAGAGGGCCAATGGTGTACCGCCCTCGTCGACGTTTCGCTAGGAACAACCGCGGCACAGGAAGCGGTTGACGCACTCCCCGACCAGGTGGGGAAACTTCTCGGCTCGCAACAGGCCGCCGAAGCAGACATCGGCGCCCTCAAGGGAGCCCTGCTGCCGGCCGACGGACACGCGGCACCGGTTGCCCGCTTCGTGGCGGTGAACAACGGCGAGGTCGTTCTCGACGAAATCATTGATGGCCTGAAGGTCGAAACCGCGGATGTCGACTGCGGCCCCTTCCCGAACCTGGTGGCCCTGGCCCGCGCCCGCGGCGGGCAATTCCCCTACCTGGTGGCCGAGGCGGGCCGCGACGGCGGCGAAGTCAGGCTTTACCACTCCGCGGTCCAGGGCGTCGAGGCCAGCCGCGGCGTCGTCGGGGACCCCGAGGAAGCACACCATGCCCGCAAGGTCCCGGGGCGCTACGACGAACCGAAGAACCGCTCCTCGACCGAGGAGATCTGGCGGCGCAATGCCGATGAGCTGGCCAAGCAGATCGACGAGCTGGCCCGCGAAAACTACGTGAAGCTCATTGTGCTGGCCGGCGACGTCAAGGCCCGGGAGCTGGTCGCCAGCAAGCTCGGGGCGGCGAACAAGCCGATCACCAGCATCCTCGAGCAGCACACGCGCACGGGAGGCGCGGACCAGGCCGCATTCGCCGCGGCCGTGCAGGAACAGGTCGATGAGGTGCTGGGCAGGGACGTGCAGGAACTGTCCGACCGCGTGGCAAACCGCAGCGGTAACGGCCGGACGGAACTGGCCCTGGGCTTCGACGAGGTCGTCGCCGCCCTGCAGCAGGCACAGGCCGAGACGGTGCTGGTGGGCCAGTACCAGGACGATGAGACGCTCATCGCGCTGGACGCGGACCCGTGGCTCTGCGGCGAGGACTCGGAGGAACATTCCGACTCGGTCATCGGGTCCTGGCCGGCACCGGAGGTGCTCCTGCGGGCGACGGCGCTGACCGACGCGACCATCCGGTATGTGCCCGAGGGCGTGCTGCCCGACGGCGTGGGCATTGCGGCGCTGCTGCGCTGGCCCAAGACCACGGAGGCGGGTGCCTGAGCGATAGGCGGCAAGCACAAAAAGTCGGCCCGGTGGCTGGCGAACCAATCGGTTCGCCCGCCACCGGGCCTCTTTTTGCCTGGGGGATCGCGCTACTTGGCCAGGGCCTCCACGGCCTGGATGTTGGAGTCCATCCAGGACACGTAGTCGGTGTTCGGCGGCAGGGTTTCGGTGAAGTCGATGACGGGCACCTTCGCCGCGTCGGCCTGCTTGCGGATGCGTTCGGTCTGCGGGCTTTCGGTCTGGGTGTTGTAGGCCAGCATGTCGATGTCCCCGGCGTCGAAGCGCTTGCCCATTTCGTTGAAGGCCTGCGGGGAGACCTCGCCGCCGCCCTCGATGGATTCGCTCAGGCCCTCGGGGGTCGCGTCGCTCATGCCCAGGTCCTCCAACAGGTGGAAGGGCACCGGCTCGGTCATCGCGAAGTGCTTGCCGTCCAGGGAACCATGCAGCTTTTCGACCTTGGCTTCGAGGTTCTTCAGGTCCGAAGTCAGCGATGCGGCGTTGGCGGTGAAGGTGGCGGCGCCCTCGGGCTTCAGCACGGCGAGGCGCTTGGCGATCTCGTCGGTGAGCAGGCGCATCGATTCGAGGTCGTACCAGACATGCTCGTTGTAGGAGGCGTGGCCGTGGCCCTCGTGTTCGTCGGCGGTGGCTTCCTCGGCGGCGTGGTCGTCGTGCGCTGCGGCTTCGTCGGCGTGTTCGTCGTGCGCTGCGGCTTCGTCGGCGTGTTCGTCGTGCGCTGCGGCTTCGTCGGCGTGTTCGTCGTGCGCTGCGGCTTCATCGGCGTGCTCGTCGTGTGCGGCGGCCTCATCGGCGTGCTCGTCATGCTTGCCGGTGTCCTCGGCCTTTTCCCCTGCGGCAATCGGCGAGGTGTCGACGGCGTTGATGACCGTGGACTCGGACAGCTTGAGGTCCTTGGCCAGGACGTCCATGAAGGCGTCGTATCCGCCGCCGTTGGCGACCACGAGCTGGGCCTTGGACAAGGCGAGCTTGTCCCGGGACGTGGCCTCGTAGGAGTGCGGGTCCTGCGACACGGAGTTGATGACGGGGCTTGCCTCCACCAGGTCCCCGCCGATCCGGCTGACCAGGTCGGCGTAGACGGTGGTGCTGGTGACCACCTGCAGCCTGCCCTGTTCGGCGGCGGATTCCTGGCCGGAAGCGTTTCCGCCGCAGGCCGCCAGGGCGAGCGTGCCGGCAACGGCCAGGGGGATGAGGCGAAGTGTTCGACGATTCATGGGTGAAGCGATCCTTTGAGGGCCAGGGAAGGTTGCGTACGACTACTCAGTCTAAACTAAACAAGAACCATTATCATTAATTTGTGACGAACGCGGTGTTGGGCGTGCACGGACGGAAACCCGTCCGTGGGGGCCTAGTCGACGTCGGCCGAGAGAGGCTGCCGGGCGCGTCGCCCCGACGGCCTGGGGTTGCCGGCCGCGGCGGGGGAAGCGGTGTCCGCCGATCCGTTGCCCGATCCGTTGCCCGAGCCGACGGCCTTGACCACGGCCACGGCGATCGCGGTGGTCACCGGGATGGCCAGGACCAGGCCGATTGAACCGACCAGGATCCGGATGACCTCTTCGGCCATCTGGCCCGTGGTGAGGGTGTCGATCAGGGGGCGGTCGTACAGGCTCACGAGCACCAGGATCGGCAGGGCGGCACCGGCGTAGGCGAAGGCGATGGTGTAGACGGTCGAGGCGATGTGGTCGCGGCCGATGCGCATGCCCGAGGCAAAAAGCTGCCGTGCCGTGGAATGCGGGGCGATTTCCGCCAGTTCCCATACGGCTGAAGACTGGGTGATGGTCACGTCGTTGAGCACGCCCATGCCGGCGATGAGCAGGCCGCACAAGAGCAACCCGGAGAGGCTGAGCTCGGGCACCACGGTGCTCAGGGTCAGGGCGGAATCCTCGGTGGCCCCGGTCAATGCCGCCGCATCGGTGGCCCAGGTGGCGATGGCCGCGGTGACCCCCAACCCGAACAAGGTCCCCAACAGGGCCGTGGAGGTCCGGGCCGAGAATCCGTGGGCGAAGTAGAGGGCGGCAAACATGACGATGGTGGAGGTGGTGAGCCCGACCAGCATGGGGGACTTGCCTTCGAGCAGTGCCGGGATCATGAAGCTGACGATGAAGACCAACCCGCCGGCGAGCCCCGCCAGGGCCCGCAGCCCGCGCCATCGCGCAACCCAGCACACGACCACCGCGTAGGCGATGCCCAGCAGGGCCAAGGGGGTCGAGCGCACGAAGTCCACGAAGACGTAGGGGGCCGAGGAATCGGAGGTGTGCGACAGGTCGAGGTACTTGATCTTGTCCCCGGCCACCAGCGGCCGGGACTGCGTGGTTTCGGGCGGCACTTCCAGCGCGAAGGATGCGCCGCCGGTTTCGGGGGTGACATAGGAAATGTCGCACAGCAGTTCCTGGCCGCCTACCTCGTCCAGCCCCTGGGTGGAGGGACAGGTCTCGCTCACCGTCCGGGTGACGGTTCCGGTGGACAGTTCCACCCCGTTGGCGGTGTCGAAGACGTCGTTGAGGGGCGACTTGGTGATGCCGCCGCTGGGCCAGAGCATGAGGGTTGCCACCAACGCCAGCACCCCCACGGGGGCGAGCAGGATCCAGAGGATGAGGTTGGCGCGCCGGCGCCGGGCCGGGTCAACGAGTACGTCGGCGTGGTGGTGTCCGCCCATGAAAGGTTCAGCTCCAGATCGATTGCGTGCCGTGTCTCCCCAAGAGACCCCCAACCAGAACAGTGTAGCGATTCGGCGGGGGCGCGGGGCCCCGTGGCTTCCGCCGGGGTGTGGAGATTCGTCGCGGCGTGGGTGCGAATTGCGCTCGAAGCGGCCGCAAGCCACGGAGGTGTCGCGCCAAGGGGCCCTCGACAAGGCCTCGACGGTGCGCGGACGCGCCCCGTGTCCGGGATTAGACTCGATGCCATGTCGATTTCCCGCATTCGGGACGCCTACTCGGACCGGGCCGATGAATACATCGAGGCTTTTGGATCGATAGGGGATGTCCATCCGAAAGATCTGGCTCTGGTGCACAGCTTCGCGAAACGCGCCGGCGGCCCCCTTGTCGATGCCGGGTGCGGCCCGGGCCATTGGACGGCCTTGCTGCATGAGCACGGGTGCGAGGTCGAGGGGGTCGATCTTTCCCCGGCATTCATCGAGCGTGCGCGGCAAAGATTCCCCCACGTCCCGTTCAGGGTCGGGAACCTTGAAGCCTTGGGCAGGCAGGACGGGTCAGTGGCGGGCATCCTGTCCTGGTACTCGATCATCCACACGGAACCGCGGGATGTGGGCCCGGTCTTGCGGGAATTCGCCCGCTGCGTCACGGCCGGTGGTCTTGTTCTCCTGGGGTTCTTCGACGGACCCGCCGTGGAGGCCTTCGAGCACAAGGTCGTGACGGCTTACCGGTGGCCGGTCACAGGCCTTTGCGGGGAACTCGAGGATGCCGGGTTCGCCATCCTCGAGGTTCACATGCGAACGGATCCCGGCCACCGGCCCCATGGCGCGATTCTCGCGCGCAGGGCGGGTTCCGGCGAGGCCGGTGAGCCGGCAACGGCCCCGAGGTCTGGAACGATCAACGCTGCCTGAAGACGGTGTCCTGCCATTCCTTGTGCACGTCGGTGTCGTGGGAGATGAGCACGTGCTTGACGTTGGTGTACTCCTCGAAGGAATAGCTGCTCATGTCCTTGCCGAAGCCCGAGGCCTTGTAGCCGCCGTGCGGCATTTCCGAGACGATCGGGATGTGCTCGTTGACCCACACGCAACCGGCCTGGATCTGGGCGGCGGCTCGCATGGCGAGGTTGAGGTCGTTGGTCCAGGCGGAGGCCGCCAGGCCGTACGGTGTGTCGTTGGCCAGTTCGATGGCCTCGTCCTCGGTCTCGAAGGGAAGGGCGACCAGCACGGGCCCGAAGATCTCCTGCTGCACGATTTCGCTGTCCTGGGTGGCGCCGGTGACCAGGGTCGGGCGGTAGAACGCTCCCGGGTGCTCGGGGGCAAGCCCGCCGGCCAGCACACTGGCACCGGAGTCCCTCGCGCGCTGGACCACGGAGGCGACCTTGTCGCGGTGGCCGAGGGAGATCAGCGAGCCCATGTCGGTGTCCGGATCGGTGGGGTCCCCGACGACCATTGCGTCCATGAGTTCGGCGACCCGTTTGGTGAATTTCTCGAACAGCGAGGAGTGCACGTAGGCACGAGTCGCAGCGGTGCAGTCCTGGCCGGCGTTGATGGTGGATCCGGCCACGGCGCCGTGGGCGGCGGCCTCGACGTCGGCGTCCTTGAAGACCACCAGCGGGGCCTTGCCGCCGAGTTCCAGGTGGACGCGCTTGCCGGTTTCTGAGGCCATTTCCATGATGCGCCGTCCGACGGCGGTGGAGCCGGTGAAGGAGCTCATGACCACCTGCGGGTGGCGGACCAGGGCCTCGCCGATCTCGCGGCCGGTGCCGACGACCACGTTGATCACGCCGTCGGGGATTCCGGCTGCGGTGGCGGCCTCGGCAAAGAGCAACGTGGTGCCGGGGGTCAGCTCGCTGGGCTTGAGCACGATGGTGTTGCCTGCGGCGATTGCCGGCAGGATCTTCCAGGCTGCCATCTGCAACGGGTAGTTCCACGGGGCGATGGAGCCGATCACGCCGATGGCCTCGCGGCGGATCATCGAGGTGGAGTTTCCCGCATAGTCGCCGGCGGCCTGTCCCTGCAGGTTCCGGGCCGCACCTGCGAAGAAGTTCACGTTGTCGATGGTGCCCGGCACGTCGAACTCGTGGGACATGCGGGTGGACTTTCCTGTCTGTTCGGTTTCCAGGGCGGCGAGTTCGGCGGCGCGGGTGCCCAGTTCGGTGGCGAAGGCCAGCAGGTGGTCGGCGCGGGCTCCCGGGGTCCGACGCGACCAGGAGTCGAAGGCGGCGGAAGCGGCGCCGACAGCGTCCTCGACGTCGGCGACGGAGGCATAGTCGAGACTCTGGGCGACCCGGCCGGTGGCCGGGTTGATGCGTTCTGCGGTCCCTCCGCGGCCGAGCCGGTATTCGCCGTTAATGAATTGATGGCCTTGGGTGGTGGTGTTCATGACGAGCTCCCGGAAGGTTCGGTGGGTGTGAAATAGATCTTGCGCAGGGGTTCGGTGACGGTCCAGGTGGTCTTCATGCCGGCGCTCAGCCGCATGACGGTGCCGGGGACAAGCCCGGCGGTGCGTGCCGGGTGGCCCTCGAATGGCTCGATGACCACGGTTCCGTGTCCGGCGGTGACGAAGAAGACCTCCTCGGCTTCCACGTCGTACATTGATCCGGTACCCATCTCCCAGATGCCGAACTCGGTGCCTGCGAGGCTGCCCAGCGGCACCGTGCCCGTCGTGGCGGATTCGCCGGCGGCTTGGTCGGCCGGGAGAGGTTCGCGGACCAGTGGCACCCGGTTTACACGAAGGGTCTGGCCGCCGCTAAGCTGCGGGAAGCCGGTGTCGCTCATGAGTCGAACCCCATTCCCACAGCATCCATGGCCTTGAGGAACGGTCCGCGACGGCCCTGGTTTCGATCGGCCTTGACCAGGGCGTTGGTCATGAGCTTCACGCCCAGCCAGGCAGCCGGTTCCGGAGGGAAGGGCAATGGCTTCTTCCTGACCATTTCCAGCTCGGTGAGTTCGGTCTTGTAGCCCGAGAGCAGGTCAAGCATGACGCGGGCGCCGAAGCGCGTGGCCCCCACGCCCAGGCCGGTGAACCCTGCGCAGTACGCGACCTGGCCGGCATGGGAGGTGTCGAAGAAGGAAAAGAAGCGGCTGCAGGTGTCGATGGCCCCGCCCCATGCGTGGGAGAACCTGATTCCTTCCAGCTGCGGGAAGGTGCCCAGGAAGTGCGCGGCCAGCTTCCTGAAGGTCGCATCGTGCCTGTCGTATTGGGCCTTGATCTCCCGGCCGTAGTGGTAGACGGCGTCGTAGCCGCCATAGAGGAGGCGCCAGCCGCCGTCCTTGTCGAGGGTGGGGCGCGAGTAGTGGAAGCGGTTGTTCATGTCCGCCAGTCCCATGTTTTCCTTCCAGCCGATGGCCTCGCGCTGGGCGGCGGTGAGCGGCTCGGTCATCAGGGCATAGTCGTAGACCGGGATGGTGTGCAGCCGATGGCGCTTGAGCAGGGACGGGAAGGCGTTGGTGGCCAGGGCAACCCGCCGGGCGGCAACCTGTCCGGCACCGGTGCGCACCTGGATCCCTGTGCGGGTGGCGCTGAGCTCCTCGCCCCTGGTGTGCTCGAAGACCTTCACTCCCAATTCGAGGCACACCCGCCTCAGGCCCCAGGCGAGCTTGGCCGGGTGCACCAGCACCGTGGTCTCCCTGTCCCAGATTCCGGCCTCGAAGAGCGGGGAGTTGATATGGGTGCGCACCTCGGAGGCGTCCATGGCACCAAGCTCCGGATTCCCTGCTGCCTCTTCTTCCAGCCATGGCACCTGGTGCTTCTCGGTGGCGACGGTCAGCACGCCGCTGGGGGTGAGGTCGCAGTCGATATCGTATTTCTTGACGGTCTTGATGATGCCGGCGAGGTTTTCGGCACCGAGCTCGGTCAGCCGCTTGTTTTCCCTGGGCAGATGCTTTTCGCCGTTGGATTCGCCGTGGACCAGGGAAGCTTCGCAAAATCCGCCATTGCGCCCCGAGGCTGCCCAGCCCACGGTCTCGGCCTCGATGAGCACGACCTCGCGTCCGGGGTCTTTTTCCTTGGCCAGCAGGGCGGTCCACAGTCCGGTGTAGCCGCCACCGACGACCAGCAGGTCGGTGGCGACGTTGCCTTCCAGCGCGGGCAGGGCCATGGGACGGTCCGGATGCCGGAGCCAATAGGGGGAATATGCGGTGCCGGACAGGGAGGCATCGATGGCGGAGCCTGATGCGGCCGCCTCCAGGCGGTCGAAGGAGACGGGGCTGCCGTTGGAGGTGGCAGGGCTGCTGCTCATGGGGGATCCTTGCATGAAAGTGGGGGAAGGGTGCGGGCGCGTGCACATGGCTTGCGGGGATCGGGCGACGGGGAACGGGCGGGGCCTACACGCGCGCGGTGGCACGGGCAAAGACCACGTGCCCGGCGGCGAGAGTGAGTTCCACCCCCACGGCATGCAAATCGCGGGAGTCAAGGGCGAACGGGTCCGAGTCCAGCAGGACCATGTCGGCGCGGGACCCGGGGCCAAGGCTTCCGCCCTCGGCATCGCGGTTGATCCAGGCGCTGCCGGCCGTGTAGCCGCGCATGGCCTCCAGCAGGGTGATGGCCTGGCCCGGCACCAGCGGCTCGGCGTCGGGGTGGTCCGGGTGGCTGCGGTTCACCGCGACGTGGATGGCCTGGAAGGGGTTGGGTGTGGAGACCGGCCAGTCCGATCCCATGACCAGGTGCGCCCCGGCATCGATCAGGGAACGGAAGGGGTACTGCCACCCGGCGCGCTCGGCCCCGAGGAACGGGGTGGTCAGCTCCGTCATTTGGTCGTCGTTGCAGGCCCACAGCGCCTGGGCGTTGATGCTGAGCCCCAGCGCTCCGAAGCGGGCGACGTCCTCGGGGTGGATGACCTGCAGGTGCGCGAGGTGGTGCCGTCCGGAGCCGACGCCGTTGGCGGCGCGGGCCGCTTCGAGTGCATCGAGTCCCATGCGGGCTGCGCCGTCGCCGATGACGTGCAGGTGCAAGTCGAAGCCGGCGGCATCCAGGGCGATCGCCACCGCGCCCAGAACCTCCCGGGAAAGGTAGCGCAGCCCGGTGGACCCCGTGGAGTCGGGTCCGCAGGCGCAGGTGCGCAGGTAGGGATCGAGCATCGCGGCGGTTTGGTTTTCCGCGACCCCGTCGACCATGATCTTGGCGGTGGTGGTGCGGAACCCGGCCGCGGCGTTTTCCTGCCGGCGGGCCAGGAAATCCTCGACCAGGTGCGGCACGTCCCCGAGCGTGGTTTCGCGGGGGACCCAGAGGGCGCCGGCGGCCTGTCCGCTCACGAGCCCCTCGGCGTACAGGGCGCGGTAGGTTTCCGATCCGTCGCGGTACCCGGCGTAGTTCCCCAGGATTGCTTCCTGCCAGCCGGTGATCCCGAATGAATGAAGATACGCCTGGCCGGCGAGCAGCCCCGCGCGCAGGGTTGCGGTGTCGGGGGAGGGGAGAAGCGCGTTGACCAGGTCCATGGCACCTTCGTGCAGCGTGCCGGTGGGATTTCCCCGCCCGTCGCGTTCGATGCGCCCGTCCTCCGGGTCCGGGGTGGACGCGGTGATCCCGGCCAGGTGCAGGGCGGCGGTGTTGACCCAGGCACCGTGGTGGTCGCGGTTGATCAGGTAGGCGGGCGTCCCGCCGGTGACCGGGTCCAGCAGTTCGGCGGTGGGGGTCCCTCCGGGGAAATCGCTCATGGACCAGCCGCCGCCGGTGATCCAGTCCTTCGTGTTGCCTGCGGCGTAGGACTCGACGGCGGCCAGGGTGGCAGCGATGCCGGCGGCGCCGGTGAGGTCGCAGGCCAGCGACTCGACCCCGCCCATCAGGGTGTGGACGTGCGCGTCGGTGAATCCGGGGGACAGGGCACGCCCTTCCAAGGAAACGTCGTGCTCCGGTGCCGGCAGTGCCTGGCGGACCTGCGCCTCGGGTCCCACGGCCAGGATGCGGCCATCGCGCACGGCGACGGCGCTGCCCGGGTCCAGGATGGTCTGGCCGTCAAAGATGGTGCCCGAATGAAATAGCCAAGTCTCGCTCACAGGTGCCCTTTCGGTGTGGAAGCGTGCGGGTGCCGCCGAACGAATGAAGTGTGTTCCAGTTCATAAAATCGCAGTCATGGCCTAAAGTCAACGGTGTTGACTTTAGTGATCGGCGAGGGAGCTGAACCAGGCGATGGACACCAACGAGCCCGCAAACGAGGCGGGGAACACGGCCCCGGCACCGCGCCGGCGCGCGCAGGGACTGGGGCGGGAAGTCATTCTCGAGGCCTGCCTGAAACTTGCCCATGGAACCGAACCCGACGCGCTGTCCTTCCGCAAGATCGGCAAGGAGCTCGGGGCGGATCCCACGGCGTTGTACCGCCACTTCGCCGACAAGGACGAGCTGCTGCTGGCGCTCGCCGACCGCGTCATTGCCAAGGGCATGGAGGGCTACCGCCCGGGCCCGAGTTGGGAAGCGTCGCTGCGGGACCTGATGCTGCGGACCCGGGCGAGTTTCCTGCGCTACCCGCAAGTCGCAACGCTGGCCGCGCTCCGCGTGACGCGGCAGGAGGGCGAGCTGGAATTCATCGAGGCCATGCTCGGCGCCCTGGATCGGGCGGGCTTCGAGAGGCGGGAAGCGGTGCGGGTGTACCGGGCCTGCGGTGACTTCATGTTGGCGTGGACCGGTTTCAGTGCGGGACTGGTGCTGCTGGGTGAGAAGTCGGCCCTGGACGACGAGGCCTGGGTGAGCCGTTATGCGGAGGTCTCGGCGCAGCAGTACCCGTTGGCGGTGTCGTCGGTGGAGATGATGGCCGCGGTGCAGGACGAGGACAACCACCGCTTCGCCCTGGACCTGCTGCTGGGAGGGATCGCCGCGCGGCTGGCCAACTGAGTGCCGAAACGGCATCGGCGGGGTACCGGGAAATTTCCCGGCACCCCGCCGATGCCGACGTCGGATTCTCCGCGGACTACCGGTGCGCCTCGTCGCCGCGGGTGGCGGTGCCGGAGGCTGCCAGCCGCAGGCCGATCCCGCAGAGCAAGACCAGCGCCAGCTCGGCCGCGGCGATGCCGAGCATCGCGGCGGCTCCCGCGCCGGCGGCCGCAACCGCGGTTTCTCCGCCGTGCCGGTGCTCGTGGATGCCCAGCGCCATGAAGGTGTGCGCCAAGGCCATGAGCGAGGACATGGCCAGGAGCTCGATCAGGGCAGTCGGCCTGTTCCAGGACCGGTGCGCGCACTTGAGGCACAACAGAACCATGGCGCCCAGGACGGCGCCGACCCACGGCCCGTGGGGGAACGCAACCATGACCCACACGTGCCCCACGCCCATGCCGACCGCCAGGGCGGCAACGACCCGCGCAAAGAGCTGCGGTCCCGGGGCCCGGCGGGTGCCAGGTTGCACTGACGTCGCGATCCGCGGTGCAGGCCGGAAGATGGCGGCTGGATTCGTGCTCATGGCATGGCGCCTATGAGTGGCAGGATTTGCCGGTTGCCGGGGCCGGGACATCGAGGACCGGCGAGCGGTCGAAGAAGCCCTCGGGACGCAGCTTGAAACCGACGGTGTCCACCGGCATGATGGGCCAGTCCTCGGGGCGCGGGAAGTGCGTAAGCCCGAAGGTGTGCCAGAGTACGATGTCCTGCCCGTCGATGTTGCGGTCGGCCTTGACCCACTCGGGCAGGCCCGCGCCGCCGGTGTGCTGGTTCACGAAGTCGCCGGTCGGGTAGCGCTGGTCCTCGGTTGCCGGGGTGACCCACAGGGCCTTGGCGGCGAAGGTGGCGCGGCGGTGGATCGAGGAACCCTCGTCGGCCAGCAGCGTGGGGTTGCCCTGCGGGTGCAGCTTGTAGCCCACCGGGTGGCCCAGGCGGTTTTCCGATTCCGGGTTGGAGACCACCCAGGTGCGGCCCTTGGCCATGTCCGCGTCGCGGATCGCCTCGGACTCGCGGGTGAAGACCGTGCGCTTGCGGGAGAAGGCATTGCCGCGCAGGTTCTCCGGACCGGTGGCCACACGCACCACATCCTCCTCCTCGACGCGGCCCGGGCCGCCGTCCAGGGCGAAGTCAAGACGGGCGCCGAAGAGGTGCTGGTGGAAGGGGGCGCCGAGTCCCGGTGCGAGTTCGGATGCGTAGGGCGTTTCCCCGTCCGGCAGGGCGCTGGTGAACACGATGCCGGTGGCCTTGGCCTCGAACTCGATGGTGCCGTCGAGGTAGAGGTACCAGTAGAAGCCGTAGTCGTAGTTTCCCACGGTGGTGAAGAAGGAGATCACCAGGCGGCGGTTGCGGCGGGTGTAGTTGATCCCGCTCCACAGATCCGAGTGCTTGGCCAGGATCGAGTGGTCCTCCTCGTGCATGCAGATGCCGTTGCGGATGGTGCGCGCCTCGCCGCGGGCGTTCGCGACCACGGGGGAGATGTAGTGGATTTCGCCCAGGCAGTCGCAGCCCAGCTCGAGCGAGTTGGCGAACTGGCCCACCAGGTATTCGCCGGTGTCGAAGTAGTTCTGCCAGCTGCGCACCGGGGACGGGTCGCCGTAGGGGACGACCATCTCCGCGATGGAGGCGCGGTTCAGGATGCGGCGCGGGGCGCCCTTGTCCTCGAAGGAGATGTTGTGCAGCACCAGGCCCTCGCGCACGTCGAAGCCCACATCCAGGCTCCACTTTTCCCATTCGACGCGGTTGCCGCCGGTGACGGTGAAGCTGGGGCCTTCGGGCTGGGTGATGGAGATCGGCTTCTGCGTGGTGCGCAGCGGGCCGGTCAGTTCCGGGTCGGTGTAGTTGCCGTGTTCGGCAGGGATGGCCACGACGCCCAAGTCGATGACCTGGTCCACGCTTCGGTTGCCCACGTCCACGTAGCCGACCAGCCCGTCGACGGGGTGTGCCCAGGCCGAGTCCTCGGGGTGGTCCTGCACGAAGGCCAGCCCGCGCAGGATGCGGCGGCCCGACTCCTCCGGGTACTCGAACACGCCGGCCGAGAGCGGGGCAACGCGCACCTTCGCCACGTCGAGGTTCCGCTTGGCCAGGGCCTCGAGCCAGCGCGGGTCCTCGGCAAGCAGCTGCTCGACGACCTCGAATTCCTCCTCCAAAACCGGCAGCTCGCCGCTGGTGGTGGTGTCCAGCTCGATGACCGACTCGACAACGCGGTTGGTCACGGAGACCACCACGTCCTTGGGCCGGGCACCTGCCGTGTCCAGGATAAAGACGCGGAAGCGGCGATCCACCTCCACTGCGTCGCGTCGCGGATCCTCGAGACCCAGGTAGGCCACCCGGGCCGAGTCCGGGAAGTGGCCGTTCTCGGCGAGGATGGCGCGAACTGCAGCGATTTCCTGTTCGGTGGCCAGCGAGTAGGCGCTGAGGCCGATCTGCTGGTCGGTGGCGTTGCTGAGGGTCATGGCTTTGCCCTTTCAATGGACGAGGGTGCGAGACGTGCATTACTGGAAGCGGTGACGTGCACCACGTTTTTATTCTCTAGCTGTAGAGAATAACCACGTTTCGCCTCCATGGCAAGGGGTCGTTCATTGGCGGGGCGCTGCGCCCGGGGCGGCGGGGGATCCGTAGGATGGGTGGCATGCCAAAGATTGTCGACCATGATGCCCGCCGCCTCGAACTTGTCGAGGTCACCTGGAGGGTCATCGCCCGCCGGGGCTTCGACGGGGTGACCCTGCGGGACATAGCCGCCGAGGCCGGATTCGCCAACGGGGCCCTGAAGCCCTACTTCCCCACCCGGGCCAGCCTGATGCGGGCGACCTTCACGCACGTCTTCGGTCGCACCAACGAGCGCATCCGGGTTGCCACCGAGGGGCTCGAGGGGCTCGCAGCGTTGCGGAGGTTCGCCATGGAGGTGCTTCCGCTGGATGTCGACCGGCTGGACGAAGCGCGCGTGGTGATCCCGTTTTGGCAGATGGCCATCCATGAGCCGGAGTTCGCCGAGGTCAACGACGAGGCCATGGCCCAGTGGCGGTCGTGGATCGGCCACTGGGTCGACCGCGGTGTTGAGGCAGGGGAGATTCGGCCGGAGGTCGGGTCGGCGGCGGCCGGCGAGGCCCTTTTGACGTTTCTCATGGGAGCGCAGGTGGTGGCGGTCCTTGATGCGGAATTCAACAGCCCCCGGCACTTGAATGAGCAGCTTGAGGCGCACCTGCGCATGCTGGGGACCGACGCGGCCCCGTGTGCGGGGTAAAACCTCCGACCAGAGAAAAAACGTGACTTTGGGGGCCATTCCGCGTACATTGGCAACAATGTGACGCCACTCACCCCGCACTGGTTTGTCCGCCGAGCGGGGCGTGGCCGTATTGGGGAAAGGTCGCTAGCTCGTGTACCAGGTGCAGCATGTTGATTCGTTCAGCTCGTGGAAGACGCTCGTTTCGAGCGCCTTCGTGCCGCTGTGTTCCGAACCCATTGGGGCCCAGCCGTTCGAAGGGACGGTCTCCGGGGCCCAGCTGGGCCAGGTTGGTGTCATGGAGGTCGCGGCCTCGGCCCATGTGATCCGCCGGACGGAAGAGCTGGTCGCGGCGGGGGATGCCCCCCGATTTAAGATCAACCTGCAGCTCGCCGGCCACGGACTGCTCCTGCAAGGTGGCAGGGAGACCGTGCTGCGCCCCGGGGAGCTGGCCATCTACGATACCCAGCGGCCCTACACGATGATTTTCGACGGGGACTTCCGCACGCTGGTACTGATGTTTCCCCAGCACCAGCTGGGGCTTCCGGTCGGCGACGTCGCGGAACTGACGGCTGTGGCCTTCGGCTCGGGGAACCCGCTGGGGCGCGCGGTCACGCCGTTCCTGGCCCAGTTGGCCCAGATGCTGCCGCAATTGGCAGGCCCCGTGGGGCGGCGCCTTGCCGCCAATGCCGTCGACATCGCCGGGAGCATGCTGGCCAGTGAAATCCACGAGCGCAACGCCCTCGGCGACGGCGCCCGGTTGCGCCAGGTCCTCGCGATCCAGGACTACATCGAGGACCATCTTCCGGACCCGGAGTTGACGCCGGGCTCCGTGGCCGCCGCGCATTTCATGTCATTGCGGAGCCTGCACAAGCTCTTCGGCGAGACGGGCCACACCGTGGCCGAACTGATCCGGACCCGTCGTCTCGAGCGGTGCCACCGCGACTTGGAGGACCCCCTGCAGGTGCACGTTCCGGTCGGTGCCATCGGTGCGAGGTGGGGACTGCCCGACGGCGCCCATTTCAGCAGGGTCTTCCGCGCGGCCTACGGCTGTTCGCCCACCGCGTTGCGCTTGAGTATCTGAAAAACCACCGAGTCGATCAGGATCTCGAGCAGCTGCCATGACCGTTCCTCGTTGGGATCCGAGAGGTGCTGGAGGCTGATGCCATCGACGTTTGCGATGAAGGAACGGGCAATGATGTCCATGTCTTGGGGGTCGCCCACCCCCGAGACCCGTGCACCGTCGGTGAAGATCGCGGCCGTCGAGTCGATCCATCCCTGGTACATCGAGCGGTTGATGGCAGCTGCCCGCTCCACCTCGTCCTCGGATTTGAGCCGGTTGCGGCGCAGCAACAGTTCAAACGTCGTGACCTGCTCGTGCGGGGTGTTCAGCATGCGGCGCCAGATCCGCGTGGCGTGGGTCCGGACGGACTCCTCCAGGGACAGGCCACTGTCCATGGGCTCCAATTCACGGGCATAGTCCCGACTCAGGAAATTGTAGACCTCGTCAAGGAGCTCGTCCTTGCTGCGGAAGCAGTAATGCAGCGCAGCAAGGGGCGCGTCGGCCTCCGCGGCGATCCTGCGCGTTGTAGCCGCGGCGATCCCTTCACGCGCAATCACCCGCGCGGCCGCCTCTACAAACTGGTGACTGCGATCTTTTATGGAAACGTGGGCCATTTTGGTGGATGCCTTTCTGAGCAGCTTTCATTCCATCCTACGGATCCCCTCGACGGGACGTGGAAAGAAACTTTTCCAAACTTCTGGTCAAACGACTAAGTCATGCGACATACTCTAGTTGTCACGTTAGCTGAATCACATCCAGATGCGGGAATTCCAGGAAAGGGGGCTGCTGTCACATGACCAAGACCAGCCGCGCCGCAGACATCGTAGTAGTCAACGGGCAGCTTCACGGCGTCGGCCCGGAGGCCGGGAACGCCACTGCCGTTGCCATCACGGGCGAACACATTTCGGCCCTGGGCGATGCAGGGATGGCGGATCTTGTCGGCCCTTCCACCCGCGTCATCGACGCGCAGGGCGGAGCCGTCCTGCCCGGCATCAACGACGGCCACCTCCACTTCGTGGAATCTGCGGTCTCCGAGCACGGAACGCTCTCGGTGGGAAGCAATGTCGCGGCGAACTGGGACCAGGTCGCCGCCATACTCCGGGACGCTATTCCCGGCAGCGACGGATGGATCCGAGCCCACGGCTGGGACGAAGCGGTCCTGGGACACGGCGGTCCCGACTTCATCTTCGGCCTGCGCCCGGATGCCCCGCTGGTCGCCTACGACCAAACCGGGCACCAGTTGCTGCTCAACGAGACCGCCGCACGCCTGGCCTCACTGGACTCCTGGGCGGGTGGATATCCCGACGGAGTAGTCGGCACCTTTGCAGACGGCCGCGTCAACGGCCTTCTCGTGGATGCCGCGGTGGAACTCGCCGGAAGGGTCGTTCCCGCCCTGGGGAAGGCCGAGGTCCGCCAATGCCTCATCAAGCACCAGCGGCGCCTGCATGCGCTGGGCATCACGTCCCTGACCGAACCGGGCCTTGGCCCCGGAGGCGCTGGACTTTTCGGCGGCTCAAGCGCGACGCGCAGCCTGGAACTGCTGGCCGACATGGCCGTCGCCGACGAACTGAGCATGCGCATCAACGTGTTGCTGCTCTTTTCCTCCACCGGGGGCGCCAACGAGCAGGACGTGCGGGCCGGACTCGCCTCGGACCTGCCCGGTTCCCTGGCACGCCGCGGCATCAGCGAGCAGCTTCTGCGCATCGCCGGGGTCAAGGTCTTCGCCGACGGCATCCCGCGTTCCGGAACCGCTTGGATGTCCGAACCCTATGAAACACCATGCGGCCACTCGCACGGTTCCATGGTCATCGCCGGGAACACCGAGGCCGAACGCGAGGCAGAACTGAATCGGATCATCGCCCGCATCCACGAGGCCGGGTACCAGGCCGGGATCCACGCCACCGGGGACGCGACCACCGACGCCGCATTGCGTGCAATCGTCGCCGCCCAGGCAAAGGACCCCCGCGACGCGCGACACTACATCATCCACGGCGCCCTGCGCAGCCCGGAAACCATCGACACCTTCTTGAAGCACGGGGTGGGCCTGAGCACGAATCCCAACATCCGCGCCGAAGCCGGGGCCCTGATGAAAAAGATCCTGGGATCCGCGAGGTTTGACTGGCACCAACCGCTCGCCTCGCTGCTTTCGGCCGGCGTCAGCACCAACATAGCCTCCGACGCACCCGTGACCACGCCGGACTGGAGGGAGACGGTCATCGCCGCGGTCACCCGCGACACCACCGCGGGTCCCGGCGCGGCTTCGGATCCCGAACGCGTGGGATTCGCCCAGGCCCTGGAAATGATGACCTTCCAACCGGCACGCCAGGACCACGCCGAACACCGCAAGGGCAGGCTGGCCCCCGGGTACCTCGCCGACCTTTGCATCCTGGCAAACCCCATTGACCGGGACATCCGCACACTGCGGACCAACCCCGCCATCCACACGATTTCCAACGGCACACTCGTCCACTCGGCCACGTGAATGAACCGTTCGTCCACCGAACCGGGATCAACCAACCAACGCGACCCACAACGTTGTGGCGCACCAAGAATCCAGGAGCAACAATGAAAAAATCCCTCCGTTCCATGGCACTGCTCGCCGTGGGCACCCTGACGCTCGGACTGGCCGCCTGCGGCGCCGGCACCGATGCCGCCCCGACCTCCGGGGACAGCAGCACCTTGAAAGTCGGCACCATCGGGCTAACGTCCGATGCCGCCATTGAAATGGCCAAGACCAAGGGCTACTTCAAGGACGAAGGCCTGGTCGTGGAGACCTCCGTCGTGGCCAACCCTCCCGCCGGCGTCGCCGCGGCACAGAGCGGGCAGTTGGACTTGACCTATACCCCCTCGATCCCGATGTTCAACGCACTGTCCCAGGGCGTGCCGCTGAAGATCGTCGCGGCCGCCGACGGCTACGCCGACGAGGCCCTGGACCAGGGCGACCTGACCCTGATCGACGACACGGCCCTGATCACCGGAAAGGACTCGCCCCTCACCTCGCCGGCACAGCTCGAGGGCAAGACCGTCTCGGTGCCGGCCCGCAAGGCCCAGCTGGAGGTCACCATCACCCGCGCCGTGCAGGAAGCCGGCGGGGACCCGTCCAAGATCAACTGGATCGTCCTCGACTTCTCCTCGGCCGTGCAGTCCCTGGCACAGGGCCGCATCGACGCAGCCGGTCTGGTCGCCCCGTTCACGTCCAAGGCGGTTGCCGCCGGCGGCAAGGTCCTTTCCTCGCCGGGCGTGGAATTCTTTGAGCGCGGCGCCATCGGTCTCTGGGTCGCCGGTGATTCCACCGCCACCAAGAAGTCCGAGCAGCTGCAGGCCTTCGCCCGGGCCATCAACAAGGCCAATGCATACGCCAACGACCACCACGATGAAGCCTTTGAGGTTGCCGCGAAACTGACCGACACCCCGCTGGAGGTCGTGGAGAACTCGGCCCTGACGTACTGGCCCACCGAGGTCCGCCTCGAAGACATCCAGCGCGTCAACACGCGCTTGACCGAACTGGGCTTCCTGGCCAAGGAGGTAAAGATCGATGACAGCCTCATCCTCAGCGACAAGTAGTAGGTTCCCCAACGGCCTGCTGGTCCTTCCGAAACGCGCTTCGCGCCGGACCCAGGGCCTTTACGGTGCCGTCGGCGCCTTCGCGGTGCTGGTCGCCTGGCAGCTTGTGTCCGTGGGAAAGGTCTTCGGAGACGCAGTCCCGTCGGTTCCGGAAACCGCGGCCGAGATGGCATCCCTGGTGGTCAGCCAAGCATTCTGGTCCGAACTTTCCGTCACGATCCTCATTGCCCTGGCCGGGCTCGTGTTCAGCGCGGTGCTCGGGATCGGCCTGGGCATCCTGATCGGCACCTCCGCGCTGGTGCGGACCATGACTTTGGCGGTCTTTGAGTTCCTCAAGCCGATCCCGCCGATCGTCGTCCTGCCCTTGGCCGTCATGGTCCTGGGGCCCACCTGGCCGATGGCCTTCGTGCTGGTGGCGTTCGGCTGCTCGCTGGCGATCGTCATGCAAACGGCGTCCGGAGTCCAGGACACCGACCCGGTGGCCCTGGCCACCGCACGGTCCTACGGAATGGGTCCGTTGGAGATCAAGGCGCGGATCGTGCTGCCCAGCGCCAGCCCCTTCATCGGCACCGCGATGCGCGTGGCGGCACCCACCGCCCTGGTCATCGCCGTGGTGGCGGGGCTGCTGGGCGGGGCCCCGGGCCTGGGCCGCTCCATCTACCAGGCCCAGGCGGCCGGCAACTTCGCCACGCTCTATGCCCTGGTCTTCGTCCTGGGCCTGCTGGGACTGGCATTCCACGGTGCCAGCTCGTGGGCCGAGGCCAAGGCCCTGCACTGGCACCCATCCCACCGGGAGGTATCACTGTGAAAAACAACAAGGCCCCACTGGTTTTCCTGGGAGTGGCCAGCCCGCTGGCGCTGCTGGCCGCGTGGTGGACATTCTCGGCGAATTCGACCAACAGCTTCTTCCCGCCGCTGTCCCTGATCCTGCAGCGTTTCGCCGACTTGTGGCTCTTTGAGCACTTCACCTCCGATGTCCTGCTGAGCATGGGCAACCTTTTCAGTGGGTTCCTGATCGGCATCGCCGCGGGCGTGGTGATTGGCTTCGTGCTGGCAATGGTCCCGCCGGTCCGCTGGATGTTTGAACCGACCATCCACTTCTTCCGCGGCATCCCGCCGGTGGCGATGATCCCGATCGTCATCACGCTGATCGGCTTCGGCACCGAAATGCGCGTGGCCAACATCGCGCTGGCCGCGTTCTTCCCCACCCTCATCGCCACCATGGACGGGATCCGCGGGATCGACGGCTCGCTGAAGGACGTCTGCTCCGTCTACCGGCTGACCCGTTCGGAGCGCATGGTGCGCGTGTACCTGCCGGCGGCCGGCCCGCAGATCTTTTCCGGCATGCAGGTGAGCCTGCAGGTCAGCTTCGTGGTCATGATCGCCTCCGAAATGCTCGGGTCCTCCCAGGGCATCGGGGCGATGACGCTGCTGGCCCAGCAGTCCTTCATGTCCGCGGACATGTGGGCCGGCATCCTGTTGCTCGGCGTGATCGGGTTCCTCGTGAACATCGGGTTCGAGCTCCTCAAGGGCCGCGTGCTGCGCTGGTACATCGGCTCGCGCCGCGTGGAGCGTGCGGCATGAGTGCCCCCGCGTTCCGCAAGCCCCAACACCTTTCGCCTCTCCACTCCTCGGAGGAACCATTGAAAACGACAACCCCACTTCCTCGCCTCGTGGTCCAGTCCCTGGCCAAGAGCTACGGCTCGGGCCCTGCGGCCGCACACGTGATCGGGGACCTCACCTTCTCCATTGACGCCGGAGAAGTCGTCTGCATCGTCGGCCCCTCGGGTGTCGGCAAGACCACGCTGCTCAAGTGCCTGGCCGGGCTGCACCCGAGCACCGGCGGAACCGTCAGCATCGACGGGCGCGAAATCTCCGGCCCGCCCAAGGAAATGGCCCTGGTCTTCCAGGACTACTCGCGTTCGCTCATGCCCTGGCTGACCGTGCGCAAGAACCTGGTGCTGCCGCTGCGGCACCTGCACCTGGATCCGGCAGAGCTGGCGGAGCGCTGCGACACGGCGCTGGCCGCCGTCGGCCTGGCCGGGGCCGAGAACAAGTATCCGTGGCAGCTCTCCGGAGGCATGCAGCAGCGCGTGGCCATTGCCCGCGCGCTGGCCTACCGCCCGGAGATCCTGGTCATGGACGAGCCCTTCGCCTCGGTCGATGCACAGACGCGCTTCGAGCTCGAAGACCTGTGCCTGAAGATCCGCAAGGACTTCGGCATGACCATCCTGCTGGTCACCCACGACATCGACGAGGCCGTCTACCTCTCGGACCGCATCGTGGCCATCGGTTCCAAGCCCGCCCGGGTGCTGGATGTCATCGACGTCGACCTGCCTGCCGACCGCGAGCAGATCGCCACCCGGGCCCTGCCCGCGTTTGCCGAACTGCGCACCCGCACGCTCTCACTGATCCGCCGGGCGCAGTCATGACCAAGCCACGGCCGAACATCCTGTTCATCATCGCCGACCAGCTGCGGGCCGACCACCTCGGGTTCAACGGGAACACCGAGGTGCGCACCCCCAACCTTGACCGCCTGGCGGCAGGATCCGCGGTCTTCGACCGCGCCTTCGTGGCCAACCCGACCTGCATGCCCAACCGCGCCAGCCTGCTGACCGGCCGCTGGCCCTCGGTCCACGGCACCCGGTGCAACGGGATCCCGCTGGATCCCGAAACCTCCACCTTCGTGCGCTCGCTGGCCCGGGCCGGATACCGCACCGCGGCCGTGGGCAAGCTCCACCACCAGAACATGGGGTGGGACTTCGAGCCGGAGCAGTCGGAACAGATCCACGACACCGATCCGCTGCTGCTGGACGCCGCGGTGGAGCGCGCGGTCACCCGCGAGCGGGGCGCCGGCTGGGACCAGTGGGAGAACCGCGAGCGCCACGAAGCCGGGTACGTGCAGATGCCCGAAGACTACTACGGCTACCAGGAAGTCGACCTGGTCATCGGACACGGGGACGCCCCGGGCGGACACTGGGTGCATTGGGCGCGCGAGCGCGGCGTGGACCCCCGGACCCTGGGCGGCCACGCGGCCGGGCGCGACGCGCTGCCGGGCTGGGACCAGGTCTACACCACCTCCATCCCGCTGCAGGCACACCCCAGTACCTACGTCGGGGAGCGGGCCGCAGAGCGGATCAAGGAGGCCGCGGCGGGGGAGGACCCCTTCTTTCTCTTCGTCTCCTTCCCGGACCCGCACCATCCCTTTGCCCCGCCGGCGGAGTACTCCGCGCTCTACGAGCCGGGGTCAGTGGCGCTGCCCAACGGGTTCGAGCAGGACCATAGCGCATCGCCCGAGCACATCCGCACCATGGTCAAGGACCGCGGAACCCCCCACCCGGATGCCACCATGACCTTCGCGGTCAACGAGGAGCAGTACCGCCGTGCGGCCGCAGCCCAGTACGGGCTGATCGAACTCATGGACCTGCAGGTCGGAAAGATCCTCGACGCCCTGGAGGACTCGGGCCAGGAGCAGGACACCATCATCGTGTTCACCTCCGACCACGGCGACATGTTCGGGGACCACGGGCTCATGCTCAAGCACTTCGTGCACTACGAATCGGTCACCCGGGTGCCGCTGGCCATCCGCATCCCCGGCCGCAGTGCCGAGGCCGTCAAGCGCAGCGACGCCCTGGTGTCCACCGCCGACCTGGCCCCCACCATGCTGGACCTGGCGCAGGTGCGTCGGTTCCACGGGATCCAGGGCCTGAGCCTGCGCCCGCTGCTGGACGGTTCGGCAGATACGATACGGGAGGCGGTGCTCATCGAGGAGGACCAACCCTTTTCCATCGACGGGCTGCCGGCACCGGTGCGGATGCGAACGGTGGTGACCCCGGACGGCCGCTTGACCCGGTACTTCGGGGCCCCCGGCGTGGAGGTCTACGACCACCGCAGCGACACGGAGGAACTGCACAACGTTGCAGGGGATCCCCGCTCGGCGGAGCTGCAGCGGTCGCTGGAACTGGCGCTGCTTCAGGAAATGGCGATGGTCTGCGACAACGCACCCACTCCGACGGCCGCCGCCTAGCGGCGCCACCGATCCACCCCCCACCCCAGACAAGGAGCATCACGTGTCCTGCTGCCAGCCACCACCGGCCCCGGCCCGACTCGCGCCCGGTGCCCGCCAGCTGCCCGCGGCACCGGAGCAGGCGGGGGACGCGCCGCGGCACGGGATCGACCAGGTCCACGTGCCGGCCGGGGCATTCCTGATGGGCGACCACTTCGCCGAGGGCTACCCGGGAGACGGCGAGACCCCGGTGCACCCGGTGCAATTGAAGGGTTTCCGGATGGACGCCACCGCCGTCACCAACGCAGCGTTCGCGCTGTTCGTGGCGGAATCAGGGTACGTGACGGAGGCCGAGGCCCTGGGTTCCTCGGCGGTGTTCCACCTGGAGCTGGGTGGCCGGGCCGGCTGGCCCGCCGGCAGCCGGGCGGTGGCGTCGATGCCGTGGTGGGTCGATGTCCCCGGCGCCTGCTGGCGGGAGCCGCTGGGTCCCGGGTCGGTGGCCGCCGACGGGCACCCGGTGGTGCACGTGAGTTGGAACGACGCGCTGGCCTACTGCGCGTGGGCGGGGCGTGCGCTGCCCAGCGAGGCCCAGTGGGAATACGCGGCCCGCGGAGGGCTGGAGGGCGCACGCTATCCGTGGGGGGATTCGCTCACCGAGGGTGGCACGCACCGCTGCAACATCTTCCAGGGCGAATTCCCGTCCCGCAACACCGGGGAGGACGGATACACGGGCACGGCCCCCGTCGAGTCCTTCGAAGCCAACGGGCACGGCCTGTGGCAGATGGCGGGGAACACCTGGGAATGGTGCGCTGACTGGTTCCTGCCGCGCTACTACGCCCGCAGCCCGCTGCAGGATCCGGCGGGGCCGCCCTTCGGGGAGGGCCGGGTCATGCGCGGGGGCTCGTTCCTGTGCCACGACTCGTATTGCAACCGCTACCGGGTTGCGGCCAGGAGCCGGAATACGCCGGATTCCTCGAGCAGCCATTGCGGGTTCAGGACGGTTTCCCGCCCGGCCGAAGGGGAGGCCGCCGCCTAACCCTGCACGAATCGCCAAGTGTTGCTCACGCAAAGCCAAGCCTGTGGTGCCCATCACGGTGCAGGCTGTAGGTACATACGCTTCAAGGAGGAATCCCCATGGCAACATCAACCGATTCGACGGACACCCGGGCACCGGGCCTGGGCAAACGCACGCTCGGCGTGCCGGCGCTGGTGTTCATGATCATCGCGGCATCCGCGCCGCTGACGGTGGTCGCCGGGGGAGTCACGACGGATTTCGCGGTGTCGGGCGTGCTCGGCGTCCCGCTTTCGTTCGTGGTGCTCGGCATCATCTTGCTCGTGTTTGCCGTGGGATACACGGCCATGAGCCAGCATGTGCGGAATGCCGGCGCGTTTTACGCCTACGTAGCCCGCGGCCTGGGCAAGCCCACCGGAATCGGCGCCGCCTGGGTGGCACTGGTCAGCTACAACGCCATGCAGATCGGCATCTACGGCCTTTTCGGCTTTGCACTCTCGTCATTCCTCACGGTCACGTTCGGGCTGGCGGCTCCCTGGTGGCTGTGCGCCCTCATCGGCTGGGCCATCGTGGGCATCCTCGGCGTGAACAGGGTTGATTTCTCGGCCAAGGTGTTGGGGATCATCGTGGCCTGCGAATTCCTCGTTGTCATGGTCTATGACCTGCTCTCGCTCAAGGTCGCGCCCGAAGGCATCTCGGCCGAATCCCTCCAGCCGGCCAGCCTGTTCACCGCGGGTGTCGGCGCGGCCCTTGCCTTCAGCATCGCCGGGTTCATGGGCTTCGAGTCCGGCGCGATCTACAGTGAGGAAGTCAAGGACCCCAAGACCACGCCTCGCCGGGCCACGCTGATCGCCATTGGCATCATCGCCGTCTTCTACGCCTTCTCCGGCTGGGCCATGGCCGTGGGCGAGGGACACAGCGCGGTGATCGGCGCCGCCGCCGAATCGGGACCCGAGCTGGTGTTTGTGTTCCTGGCAGACCACGCCCCGGCCTGGTTCGTCGAGCTGGGTCGACTGTTGTTCATCACCAGCCTGCTCGCCGCGCTGATTGCCTTCCACAACGTGGTGGCCCGCTACCTCTTCTCGCTGGGACGCGAGGGAGTGTTGCCCGCGCCACTGGCAAAGACCAATGCCCGCTCCCACGCACCGGTCGCAGGATCGCTGACCCAGTCGGCTTTAGCCCTCGTGGTGCTGTTGGTATTCGCGTTCGTCGGAGCAGGCCAGGGCGAGATGTTCCCCGTGGTCACGCTGTTCACGTGGCTCACCAACACCGGTGCCTTCGGGCTGGTCATGCTCATGGCGTTGACGAGCTTTGCGGTGATCGGCTACTTCCGAAGCCAACCGCGCGGGCTGGGCAAGTGGACGACCCTGGTGGCGCCGCTGACCGCCGGGATCGCGCTGGTTGCCCTCTTCGGGGCGATCGTGGCGAACTTCGACGTGCTGATCGGACTTGAAGACGCCAGCGTCCTGGGCTGGCTGCTTCCCGCACTCGTGGTGGTCCCGGGCATCCTCGGCTTGCTGTGGGCATTCAGGCTGCGCTCCACCCGACCGGCGATCTACGCGGGCGTTGGACACGGCGGAGACCTCGATGAAGCCGCCGAGACCACGCCGCGCTAACTCCGCGGCCCGTTTACGACCCATTCAACAAACACGATTTCCGGCAAACCCAGAGACAAGAAAAGGGAACGATCCATGAGCACCGAAACCAACACCGTCGCCACCTACGCCACCGCGGACGAACTGCTTGCCGCCATCCAGCCCGCCACCGGGGGACGAGAAATCCTCGACCCGGCCACCGGCGAGCTGGTGGGCCGCGCACCGGAACACGAGGTTGCCGACCTGGAAGCAGCCATCGCCTCGGCCCATGCGGCGCAGCCGGAATGGGACGGACTGGGCCACGACGCACGCCGCGCCCTGATGAACCGGGCGGCCGACGCCATCGAGGCCAACGCCGAGGCGCTGGCCCACCTGCTCTCGCGCGAGCAGGGCAAGCCGCTGAACGGCCCGAACGCCCGCTTCGAGGTCGGGGGCGCCGTGGCCTGGCTGCGTGCCGCCGCGGCCTTCGACCTCGAGGCCGAGGTGCTCGTGGACGACGGAACCACCTACGCCGAAATGCATTACCGCCCCTTCGGCGTCGTCGGTGCCATCGGCCCGTGGAACTGGCCGATGATGATCTCGGTCTGGCAGCTGGCCCCGGCACTGCGCATGGGCAACACCGTGGTGATGAAGCCGAGCGAATACACCCCGTTGAGCGTGCTGGCCCTGGGCCACGTCATCAACCAGGTGCTTCCGGCCGGCGTGCTGCACGTGGTCGCCGGCGGCCGCGACGTGGGCCAGCTGCTGAGCATCCACCAGGACATCGACAAGGTCATGTTCACCGGTTCCACGGCCACCGGCAAGGCCATCATCCGCTCCTCGGCCGACACCGTGAAGCGCCTGACCCTGGAACTGGGTGGCAACGACGCCGGCATCGTGCTGCCCGACGCGGACCCGAAGGCCATCGCCGAGGGATTGTTCTGGGGTGCGTTCATCAATACCGGCCAGACCTGCGCCGCGCTCAAGCGCCTCTACGTGCACGCCGACATCTACGAGGACGTCTGTGCGGCGCTGACCGAGGTCGCGCGGAACATGCCGATGGGCGTGGGACTGGACGAGGCAAACGTGCTGGGCCCGCTGCAGAACAAGGCCCAGTACGACATCGTCGATTCACTGGTGCGCAAGGCCACCGACTCCGGCGCCCGCGTGCTGCTCGGTGCCGACCCGCAGGCAGACCAGCCGGGATTCTTCTACCCGAGCACGCTGATCGCCGACATCGCCACCGACAACGCGCTGGTGGTCCAGGAGCAGTTCGGCCCGGTGCTGCCGATCGTCAAGGTCGACTCGATCGAGCAGGCGGTCCGGTTGGCCAACTCCCTGGACGTCGGATTGGGTGCCTCGGTGTGGTCCGCCGACCGCGATGCGGCGCGCGAGGTTGCGGCACGGCTGCAGGCCGGCACCGTGTGGATCAACAGCCACGGCGGCGTGGATCCGCGGATTCCTTTCGGCGGTGCCAAGTCCTCGGGCTACGGGGTGGAATTCGGCGTTGACGGGCTCAAAGCCCTGGGCCAGCCGCAGGTCATCAACGGCTAGGTCCGATCACGAACGCCCGACCGGTGGCCGGGCAAGCGAACGGCGGCCCAAGGGGTCGGGGTAGGGGGTGCTTTCACCCGGGCGGGAGCACCGCACCCCGACCCCTTTCGTGCGTACACCGCCACAACCGTGGCAGTGTTTGCCGGTGGCTAATCGTCCTTGGCGCGCTGCGCCTTGGCTTGTTCCGCGAGGATGTTCTCGGCTATGCCCTTCAGCTCCGGTGCGAAGGCGGTGATGCTGCCGGCGTCTTGGGACACCCACCATTTCCCGCATAGGTGGGTGGTCAGGTTTTCCTGGCCGGTGGGCCACCACTCGGCGGCCAGCAGCGGCGTTTGGTATTGGGAGTCCACCCTCTGGGCGATTTCCTGCATGGGTGCAGGCTCCTCCAATTCCAGCCCCGCGACCAGCTCGGCCACGGATGGCTTGCCGGTTTCAGCGATGGCAACGCAGCCCCGGGGCAGCTGGCCGGGGTGGTCCATGCGCAGGATGCGCTCGTTTCCCGTGGTGCGCACGAGCTCCTTCAGGTTCGTGGCCTCGTCGGGGACCCAGGTCGGCAGCACCTTCCTTTCCTTGCCTTCGGCCCCGGTGGCAAATTCGTGGCTGGCGCTCTTGTCGTACCTGGTCTCGATACCCAGCGCGCCGCAACCGCCCAGGGCCAGGCAAGCCAGCACGGCGGCCGAGGCCAGGACCAGTGCCCCGGGGCGTGCGGACGTCGAAGACCGGGGACGTGCAGTCGGTGTCATGCCTCCAGCCTATGAAACCCAGCAGTGGCCGCGCATCGGATGAAAGGCTCAGGTTTGGGGCATCCGTCTAGGCCTGCAGGTGGAGGGCGGCGAGCGAACCGGAGAACCAAGATGCCGTCGCGGGCGGCCTAACGCCGGTCCAGAACGTGCTCCACCTCGTTCTTCGGGTCACGAGGCGGCGTTCTTGTTGTTTCCGGCCGGGCCGCCAACCGAAATGCATGCCAAGGCAGCCGCGAGGCCAATCGCTGCAATGCCGGATTCAACGGCGGGGCGGACCAATGGCGTCACGAAGTCGAATGGCTGGTACATCGGCCCATGCCAGCGACCCGGTCGCCGTGGTCTCATCATCACTCAGGCGAATCTGGAGTGAGGGACCCAATTTGCGCGTAGGTGCCATATGCTCGTTCAAATGAGCGCGCGGACACCGGCGTTCCGCCACTGTCGCCAGGGAAACGGAAAGACGGAGACCCATGAGGAACAACAAGCCAGTGCCGGCCCGGACACTCTTCGCACTGTTGTGCCTTGCCACCCTGTTGTCGGGATGCACGACGCTGACCGAGGACCTGCCTGCCCCCTCGGCGTCCGAGACGGTTCCCGTGCGATCCGGAGCCGCCTCCGGTCCCGCCGCTTCCGCCCACACGGATGCGGCTGGGTGGGAAGCCATCGTCCTGGGCGCGGCTTCGGGCGAGAAAGCGGTGTTCAGGATGGAAGGCACCGGAAGCGGCACCGGCGGCGGAGACTCCCTGGGGAAGGGGGAGACGTTCGTTTCCTGGATATGCGAGGGAGCCGGACCCATCGAGGTCGCGCTCAGCGACGGCAGCACCTACGGTGCCGACTGCACTGAAACAGTCCCGGGCCAGGTCAACCGGAACAGCTTTGTCAATGAGTCCGCCACGGAGCTTGAAATCTCCGTGCAGACGGGGCCCGGGATCAAGTGGCAGGTGCTGGTCACACAGGCGGCCGACTAGCCGGGGTGCCGGCTTAAGCCAAAGACGGCGGGGCCCGGGACATGGTTCCCGAACCCCGCCGGCAACGGCAGTGCGAAAGTCGTTACGCCGTCACGAAGGTATCGGCGACCGAGAGTGCCTCGTCCAGCATGGCCAGGCCCGCGCGCAGGTCCTCGTCCGTGATGTTCAGCGGCGGGACCACGTGGATGCGGTTGAAGTTCACGAAGGGCAGCATGCCGGCCTTCTTCAGCGCACCGGTCACCGCGGACATGGCCGGCGAGGATCCGCCGTAGGGTGCCATCGGTTCGCGGGTCTCGCGGTTGGTGACCAGCTCCACGGCCCAGAAGCAGCCGGTGCCGCGCACATCGCCCACGGAGGGGTGCTTGGCCTTCAGCTCGCGCAATGCCGGGCCGATGATGTCCGCGCCGATGCGGGCCGAGTTCTCCACCATGCCCTCGTCCTTCATGGCGTTGATGGTCGCCACCGCAGCGGCGCAGGCCAGCGGGTGGCCCGAGTAGGTCAGCCCGCCCGGGTAGGCGCGCTCGCGGAACGTCTCGAAGATGGCATCGGAGATCGCCACGCCACCCAGCGGGACGTAGCCGGAGTTCACGCCCTTGGCGAAGGTGAGCAGGTCCGGAACCACGTCCCAGTGGTCCACCGAGAACCACTTGCCGGAGCGGCCGAAGCCGGCCATGACCTCGTCTGCGATGAAGACAATGCCGTACTTGCGGGTCAGCTCCCGCACGCCCTCCATGTAGCCTGCCGGCGGCATGTAGATGCCGGCGCTGCCCGGGATGGATTCGAGGATCAGCGCTCCCACGGTGGCCGGGCCCTCCAGGATGATGGTGTCCTCGAGGTGGCGCAGTGCCCGCTCGGTTTCCTCGGCCTCGGTGGCCGCGGAGAAGTAGGAGCGGTAGTGGTAGGCGGGCATGAAGTGCACGACCCCGTCGGTGGCGTGGTCCGAGGCGAAGCGCCGCGGGTCGCCGGTGGCGTTCACTGCCAGGTGCGTGCCGCCGTGGTAGCTGCGGTAGGCGGACAGGACCTTGTGCTTGCCGATGTGCAGTCGGGCCATGCGGATCGCGTGCTCCACCGCATCGGCCCCGCCGTTGGTGAAGAACACGTGGTCCAGGTCGCCGGGGGTCAGCTCGGCGATCAGCCGGGCCGCCTCGGAGCGCGCGTCGTTGACGTGCTGCGGGGCAATGGTGCACAGCTTGCCCGCCTGCTCCTGGATGGCGGCGACCACCTTCGGGTGCTGGTGCCCGATGTTGGTGTTCACCAGCTGGGAGGAGAAGTCCAGCAGCTTATTGCCCTCCCCGTCCCAGACGTGGGCGCCCTCCGCCTTCAGGACGGTCATGGGGGCGAACGGTCCCTGGGCCTGCCAGGAATGGAAGACGTGCCGGCGGTCCAGCTCGTGGGCGCGGGCCCCGGCGGCAATCTCCTGGTCCGTGATGGCCTCGGTGCTCACTTCGATGCTCATGGTGGGTGGTGTCCCTTCCTGGGAGTGGTGGCTGCTAGGCGTTCTGCGGGAAGCCGAGGTTCAGGCCGCCGTGGCTGGGGTCCAGCCAGCGGGAGGTGACGACCTTGCCTCGGGTGAAGAAGTTGATGCCCTCCGCGCCGTAGGCGTGGGTGTCCCCGAAGAGCGAGTTCTTCCAGCCGCCGAAGGAGTAGTAGGCCATCGGGACCGGGATCGGCACGTTGATTCCCACCATACCGACCTGGATCTCGTTCTCGAAGCGGCGGGCCGCGCCGCCGTCGTTGGTGAAGATCGCGGTGCCGTTGCCGAACGGGTTGGCGTTGATGGTCTCGATGCCCTCCTCGAAGGAATCCACGCGCAGCACCGAGAGGACGGGGCCGAAGATCTCGTCGGTGTAGATCGACATGTCGGTGGTGACGTTGTCAAAGAGCGTCGGGTTCAGGAAGAAGCCCTCGCCCTCGGCATCCGGGTTCACGTGGCGGCCGTCCAGCACCATGGTGGCCCCGGCGGCCTCGCCCGCGTCGATGTAGCCGGCGACCTTGTCGCGGTGTGCCGCGGTGACCAGCGGGCCCATGTCGCAGCCGCGGGTGCCGTCGCCAACGCGCAGCGTGGCGGTGCGGTCGGCGATCTTGGAGACCAGTTCGTCGGCGATCGAGTCGATGGCGACGATCGCGGAGATGGCCATGCAGCGCTCGCCGGCCGCTCCGAACCCGGCGTTGACCGCGGCGTCGGCGGCCAGGTCCAGGTCCGCGTCCGGGAGCACCAGCATGTGGTTCTTGGCCCCGCCCAGGGCCTGGACGCGCTTGCCGTGCGCGGTGCCGGTGGCGTAGACGTACTGGGCGATAGGGGTGGAGCCCACGAAGGAGACCGAGGAGACGCGAGGGTCGGTGAGCAGGGTGTCGACCGATTCCTTGTCGCCGTGGACCACGTTGAACACGCCGTCGGGAAGCCCCGCTTCCTTCCAGAGCTCGGCCATCCACTGGGCGGCGGTCGGGTCCTTCTCGCTGGGCTTGAGGATGACGGTGTTGCCGGCGGCAATGGCGATGGGGAAGAACCACATCGGCACCATGGCCGGGAAGTTGAAGGGGGAGATGATGGCCGCCACGCCCAGGGGCTGGCGGATGGAGTGGACGTCGATCTTGGTGGAGGCGTTCTCCGTGTAGCCGCCCTTGACCAGGTGCGGGATGCCGCAGGCGTACTCGACGACCTCCAGTCCGCGGGCGATCTCGCCCATGGCGTCGTCCAGGACCTTGCCGTGCTCGGCGGTGATGATCGCGGCCAGCTCGGCCTTGCGCTTGTTCAGCAGCTCGCGGTAGTTGAACAGGATCTGCGAGCGGCGGGTCAGCGAGGTGTCGCGCCAGGCGGGGAACGCCGCGTGCGCCACGGCGATGGCTTCGCCGGTGGTGGCGGCGGAGGCCAGGGCCACGCGCGAGGAGACCTTGCCGGTGGCGGGGTTGGTCACGTCGGCGAAGCGGGAATCGGCGGGGGCTTCCAAGGTGGTTCCGTCGATCCAGTGGGAGAGAGTCTGCATGGTGCGGTGGTTCCTTTCAAGGCGGGGAAAATCGGTATTGAGTCCATTGTGTCGTCCGGGACACACTCGCAACACCGCCAACCTGTAACATCTTGGGCAAAAAGCAATACACTTTGTCCATGAGTGAGGTCACCAGCCACCAAAAGCCCGCGGTTGCCGGGACCCTGAGCATTGCCCGCGTCCTTGAATTGCCCGTGGTTGCCGCGGGGGAGCCCGAAGTGCTGGGCGGCAAGGACCTGCTGGGCAACCCCGTGCGCTGGGTGCACGTGGCAGAAACCCCGGACCTGGCCGAACTGCTCTCCGGCGGGGAGCTGGTGTTGACCACCGGGATGGCCTTCGGCGAGGCCGGGGCCGGAGTCGCGGGGTTCCTGGCGCAGGTGCGGGCGGCCGGTGCCGCCGGGCTCATCGTCGAGCTGGTCCCCGGGGCGGGCCGGGAACTCGATGCCTCCATTGCCGCGCTGCGGAGGGTGGCGGGGCGGGAAGGCTTCCCGGTCGTCCTGCTGCACCGGCGCGTGCGCTTCGTCGAGATCACCGAGGTGGTTCACCGCATGCTGGTCTCCGACCAGCTCGCCGCGCTGGAACGCTCCCGGATGATCCACGAGGTCTTCACCGCGCTGAGCCTGCAGAACGCGACCGAGGAGGGGATCGTGGCGCGCGCCGCAGAACTCATCGGCGCGCCGGTGGTGCTGGAGGACGTGGCCCACCTGGTGCTGGGCTTCGATGCCGGACCGAACCCCGATGCCGGGTTGCTCGCGCACTGGCCGGAGCGCTCGCGCCGGGTCGGCTACCTGGAAACCACGGGCCGCGGGGCCGGGGAGGAAAGCTGGCTGCAGACCCCCGTCGGCATCCAGGGCCAACGCTGGGGCCGGCTGGTGGTTCCCGGCGGACTGGAGGCCGACGGGGATGCGGCCATGGTGCTCGAGCGCGCCGGGCAGACGCTGTCCATCGCGCGCCTGGCCGGTCGCGACCAAAAGGAATTGCTGCACCAGGCGCGGGCGGGGCTGCTGCACGAATTGCGCCAGCAGCATGCCCTGGGGGAGGGCGAGGTGTTGATCCGCGCCGGTGCGCTGGGGCTCGCCGAGTCCCCGCACTACGTCCCGGTGGTGTTCCGGCTGGACGAACGGCCGGGGCAAACGCCCACCGGCGTGCAACTGCGCGAGCGCGCCTTGCTCGATGCCCTCAACGCCGTGGTGGAATCGGCCAGGGCCACCGCTCTGGCGGCCAGCCTGCAAAGCGGCCAGATCGGCATGGTGCTTGGCGTTGGGGCCAAGCAGCTGGAGGAGCCGCTGCTGGAACGGATCTGCCGGCAGCTGGCCCAGGGCCAGGACGCCGTCGACTGGTCGGCGGGCGTGGGGCGCGGGCGAAAAAGCGTCAAGGACGCGGCCCACGGGTTGGAGGAGGCCGTCCAGGTGGCCGAGACCGTGGCAACCTTCGACACCCGTGCCCGGCCCTTCTACCGCTTTGCCGACGTGCGGCTGCGCGGACTGCTGGCGCTGATGCACGAGGACACGCGCCTGAAGTCCTTTGCCGAGGCCGAGCTGGCCGGCATCCTGGACCCGCTCGACGAACCCGCCCTCGAGTTGCTCGGCCTCTACCTGAAGCACGGCGGCAACAAGTCAGCGCTGGCCCGCACGGGCTTCCTGAGCAGGCCCGCGCTCTACGCCCGGCTGGAAAAGCTCGAGGACAAGCTCGGGGTCAGCCTGGACGACGCCGAGTCACGGACCTCGCTGCACGTTGCACTTCTTTGGCGCGGGCTGATCCGGTGACGGGGGTGGGCGAGGAAGCAGGGGCCGGTGCACCTTGCCTTCAAAGACGCGTTGCACCGGCCGGCCGAGATGTCTCGACATAGGCCCTAGCGACGGACAGAAACCTTGGAGCGGTCGCTGGCGAGATCCGGCGAGAGGCGAATCAGCGCGGCGTAGATCAATGCAGCCAGGACCGGCGTGGTCAGTGAACCGACGTTCGAACCCCAGGCGCTGCCAGCTTGGATCAGGGTGATACCGGCAATGGCGGAGATGACCCATGCCGCGACCCCCGCTCGGTTGAGCGCAGGGAATGCGGAGTCCGGAAGCGATCCGTCGGGTACCGGGCCGCCACGCCGTTCCTGGAAGAAGATGTGCACCAGGGCGATCGCCACCCACCCGGTGACCAACGCACCCTGCCACGATAGGGCCAACAGCAGGTACTTCACCACGGGCAGAAGCATCAGCAGATAGATAATGAGCGCACCGATACCAACCCAGGCCAGCGACGGCAATCGCAAGCGCAGCGCGCGCTCGCCGAACTCACGCAGGTTGGCGATGCCCAAGGCATAGTTCGCGGTGTTGATGCGGGTCTGCGACACGAAGATCACCAGCAGTCCCAACGGGCCCATGAGCGTCACCAGGGCGCCCGCGACACCTGTCTCGGTGGCCTCCGCACCGGGAATGGTGAAGGTGAGGTAGATGCCGATCAGCGAGTTGGCACCGAACGCAAGGGTGTAGAAGAGCCAGCCAAAGGTGTATCTCTGGTGGAACTTCACGTCTTTTGCGCGCCCCAGTGCGGCGAAGTCCATGGTGTACATCATCAGGATCCAGACGCCCATGAAGGCGGCGCAGGTGGCCAGCCAGCCGGGCCCGCCGGCGACGAAGGGCAGTGACCCCGTCGAGTGGGTTAGCCAGGCACCGCCGTTGGGGTGCGCGATGGAAGCCCAGATGACAGCGGTGACCAGACCGCCCCAGTAGATGGGCAGCAGCCAGCCGTTGATCTTGTCCAGCCAGCGTTGGATGCCGCCTGCAATCAGCGGAACCGTGTAGAGAACGACCATTGCGTACCAAAGCTGGATCGGCCCGCCGAACTGTGCCTGGAAGGCATAGCCGAGGATGGCGCCCTCGAACACGGCGTAGTAGATGGCGGTGGCGGCAAAGACCAGGGTGGCCAGCAAAGCGCCCTTGCTTCCTAGCAGGGTGCGGGAGAACTGGGCGACGGTCAGGGAATGCCGCAGCGCGTATCCGGCTAGTACTCGGTTGATGGCACCGTAGACCACGATGGTGATGGCCAAGCCGATGAGGGTGTCGATGGTTCCGTACGCCTGGGCCAGGGAGGCGCCGATGTAGATGAAGAACATGGCCGAGACCAGGCCGTACCAGGCCATGGACAGAGAGCCCGCGCCCATCTTGGTATCGTCGGTGCCTTTGTCGGTACCCATTGGTTGTGTTGACACGAGACTTCTCCTGAAAACGGGCACGGCAGGTCTGCGGGGCGGGCCCGCGCATGCATTGTGCCTAGCGAGTGTGGCAGGGAATGGGGCTGGAAGCGATCGGGAGCGGCTCTGTGGCCCGGTGAAGGATATCGAACCGATGCGGTGCATTGACGGCGGGAACGGGAACCCATGGGAGCACCCATTGTCTGTCCCGCCCGCGGTGCCGGGGGTTCGAAGCGGCCGGGAAAACCGGCCGATGCTCCGAACCCCTGGCTACCGGGCCAAGGGGAAAATCAGGCCCAGTGCGAGGACGAGCGGCGCGCCATCAACTGACGGTACTCGGTGGTGGTGTTCTCGAAGAGTTCGCCGGTTCCCCAATCGAGGATCACTCCGTGGCGCCGGATCACATCGAGCATCGGGATGCTGCCGTTGCGGTAGCCCTCGGCGACGTCCTTTGGGTCCTCGGTTAGCCATCCGGCCCGGGAAGCGCGGATTTGTGCCCGCAGGGCCTCGGTGGCTTCCTCATCGATCTCGAACTGATCGAGCTCTGCATCGATCTCGCGGATGACCACGCCGTAGTCCTTCGCTGCACGTTCCAGGGAGACGTAGCCGTCGATGACGTCTTCACGGACCTCGTCCGCGGTGCGCAACAACGGGTCGCCGTAGCCTCCGCCGCCTGCCGAGGGGCGGGTGAAGGAGTCGCCTGACTGCACCGGAACCGACGAGAAATTCGATCCGAGGAAGCGTTCCTCGTCGGTGCCCTTGTTTAGCCAGACCCCGTGCGGGATCGAGGGAAGTCCGCCCTCGATGCCCCACGTGATGGAGCGGGCGCGGTCGCAGCAATAGCTCATCACGGTGTCGAACGCGTCGGTGAGCACGCCGCCCTTTTCGATGCCCAGGCCGCCGCGGTAGCGGCCCGGTCCGGCTGAATCAATTGCAATCTCGTGGCGGGTGGTCAGCACGGGGGAGAGGCGCTCCTGCCCTTCGACCGGCTGCACCGCAAGGCCCGGTCCGAAGACAGGTGCGGTGGCTGAAGATCCGTCCTTGGAGGCACGTCCTCCCCAACCACCGGCCATCCAGTCGTACCACATGAAGTACTCGTTGGCCGGGGTCCGGGCGTCCTTCCCGCCGACCAGCAGGTATTCGAGATTGAACGCGCACGCCATGGCGCGCTCCGGCATGATCTGGCTCCAGAGCTCGAAGATGCCGTTCATGATCTTTTCGTACGGGCCGGAGCAGAAGCCTGTCACCGCAAACGGCCAGCCCGCGTTCACGACCGATCCCTCAGCACCGATCTCGGCCTGGACGGCGGCGTAGAAGCCGGAGTTCAGTGGCACATCGGGGAAGAACGTCTTGGTGCCGGCATAGATGGCCGAGTGGGTGGTGCCGTAGCCGGAGTTCAGGAACGTCGCCACGGCCGGGGCCGACTCGGAGAGGTCGTAGTGGATTCCGGTGCCGTCGAGCTTGAGCTTGATCTTGATCGGCACCAGGCCCTCGCACTTGCCCGGGTCCGCGTCGATGTAGTCTGTGGTTTCCCATTCGCCCTGCGGCAGCGACACCAGCCGGCGGCGCACGATGCGCTCCACATAGTCCTGCGTTTCCTGCATGGCCTCCACCACGGTGTCCTTGGAGTACTTATCCACCAGGCGGTGCAACTCCCGCTCGCAGACGGCGGTGGCCTCGGACTGGGCGTGCAAATCGCCCATGGCCTGGCGGGGAGCGCGGGTGTTGGAGACCAGCAGCTGGGCGACGTCGTGCAGGAAGACGCCCTTGGACCAGATGCGCACCGGGGTGATACGCAGGCCCTCGCCGAAGTGCTCCTTGGCGTTCACGTCGAAGGAACCCGGAACGTTGCCGCCGATGTCCGCCCAGTGGCCCTTGTTCTGTGCGAACGCGATGACCTCGCCGCCGGCAAAGATGGGGCGGATGAAGGACACGTCGTTGAAATGCGTTCCGCCGCGGTACGGATCGTTGATGGCAAATACGTCACCGGGGTGGATGTCGGTGCCGAATTCCTCGATCACGGCCTTGCATTGGAAGTGCAAGGTGCCCACGTGCACCGCAATGTCCCCGGAGCCCTGCATGACGGTGTTGCCGGCCGCGTCGCAGAGTGCGGAGGAGAAGTCGCGCGAATAGATCACGAAGGAGTAGCAGGTGCGCAGGATCTGTTCGCTCATCAGGTCAACGGACGTGGCGAATGCATTCTTCAGTACCTCGAAGGTCACCGGGTCCAGAGTGGAGCGTTCCGGGCGTGTGTCCAGGGTTTCTGTGTCCAAGAGTGTATTGGTCATGGCTAGGATTCCTTGGTGGATGGAAGGTCGTGCAGGTGTATGCGGATGTTGCCCCAGCCATCGATCTCGGCGGTGGTGCTCGGGGGAACCACCGTGGTTGAGTCCAACTGGTCGATGATGGCGGGCCCGGCGAACGTGGCGCCGGCGGGCAACAAATCGCGGTCGTAGACCGGGGTCCGAAGCCAGCCCGAGTCGCCGAAATAGACCTCGCGCGTGGACGAAGGGGAGCCGGGGTCGGCATTCAGCTCCGTGGCTGGGATGAAGGAGGGCTTGGGGGTCTTGCCGATGGCGCTGAGCAGCAACTGGTAGATCTCCACCGGCTGGTCGTCCTGGCGAAAAGCGAACTCTCGTTCGTGCTCCTGGTGGAAGGTTTCGATGGCGGTTTCGAGGGCGCCGCGGCCTGACCCGATCGGAACGGAAAGCGAGCGCCACTGTCCGGCGTAGCGCATGGAGATCTCGCGCTGCAGCACGGCGTTGTCGTCGCTGACGCCCTCGTGCCGCAACCGCGAGGAAGCTTCCTTTTCCAGGGCGGTGAACCGGGTCTCGATGTCGAACGGATCCGTTTCGGATGCCAACCCGGTGAACATGGCTGAGAGGTCGTGGCGGATGTCAACGAGCAGGCAACCAAGCGCGGAAGTGACGCCAGGGTTTGCGGGGACCACGACCGTTGGAATGTTCAGTTCGCGGGCCACTTCGGCCCCGTGCAGGGCACCCGCCCCGCCGAACGCGATCAGCGCGAAGTCGCGCGGGTCATAGCCGCGTCGGATGGAGATCAACCGGACTGCGTCGGCCATGTTCGCGTTGGCGACCTGCAGAACAGCATGCGCGGCCTCGGCTTCGCCCATGCCCAGTGGTTCGGCAATGACACGGTTGATGGCTTCGCGGGAGAGCTCCCTGTCCAGGGTCTTGGCACCTCCGGCCAGCGAAGTGCCTAGCCGGTTGAGCGTCACGTTGGCATCGCAGTTGGTGGGCTGGTCGCCGCCCGTGCTGTAGCAGGCCGGACCCGGTGCCGCGCCTGCGGACTGCGGGCCGTTGCGCAGTGAACCGGCGATGTCGATGTGGGCCAGCGAGCCGCCACCGGCCCCGATGGTGAGGACCTCGATGGATGGGAAAACGATTGGGTGCCCGTATTCAACCTGCCATTCCTTGGTGATGCGCAATTCGCCCCCGGACACCAATGCAATGTCGGTGGAGGTGCCGCCCATGTCCAGTCCCACTGCGTTTTCGAAGCCGCACTGCTGGGCAACGTGCTTTGCGGCGATGGCGCCGGCGGCGATGCCGGAGGCCGCCAGCCGGACCGGGTAGCGCTTGACCATGCGAGGAGTCATCGATCCGCCGCCGGAGTGCAACAGCAAGAGGTCCCCGGTGTAGCCCCCGTCCTTGAGCTGCTCGGCCAGACGGTCCACGTATCCGGTGACGAGTGGTGCCAGCACGGCGTTGGAAACGGCGGTGTTGAAGCGGTCGTGTTCAAAGATCTCGGGAAGGATCTCCGCGGACGTCGAAACAGCCGCCCCGGGCAGTTCCTCCTCGAGGATCTCCCGCATCCTGATCTCGTTGGCCGGGTTCGCGTAGGAGTTGATGAAGCAGACCGCCACCGTGGTGGTTCCGCGCTTGCGCAGCAGCGCGGCGAGACGCCGGGCTTCGGTTTCATCCAGAGCAGTGACGACCTTGCCGGAGAAATCTATTCGCTCGGTGACCTCAAAGCGGTCACGGCGGCGGATGTAGGGGCCCGAAACATCGTTGTAGGCATCCCAAAGATCATCCTTGGTGCCGTCGCGGATTTCGATGACGTCGCGGAAACCCCTGGTGGTGACCATGGCTGCGGCGGGGAATTTCCGTGTGATCAGCGCGTTGGTTGCCACGGTGGTGCCGTGGGAGAACAACGAGACGTCGGCCAGATTGATCTCTGCGCGTTCCACCCCGCTCATGACTGCGAGCATGGGGTCCTCTGGCGTCGAGGGTACCTTTGTGACGCGCATTTTCTGGGATTCTTCATCGAAGATGCAGACATCGGTGAAGGTGCCTCCGACATCCACGGCGACTCTTACATTGGCCATCATGGGCTCCTTGATCGTTCGGGGTTTTTGCTTCCCCCAACCATGCAATGTGACGCCCATCTCTGTCATTAGACGAAATCAAAGGACGCTCCCATATGATTGTAATTTCTACAATGACTCATGTGGGTCGCGGTAATTTTGGGCTCCCTGTCTGGCGCCAGGGGTGTGGGAACAATGAAGGCGAGACGACATGTTGAGTTTGAATGACGTACTGGCGGAGAAGTCACTGGGGTTGGCTCTCGTCGTCGCCGGCGCGCGGGATCCGGAAATCACCGGGGCTCACAGCTCTGAGATTCATCATCCGGGACCCTGGTTCGAGCCGGGAAACATCATGCTCACCACCGGCATGCGCTTTGTTGACGAGAAACAGCCGTCCGTAATGGCCCTCGAGCTAGTCGGGGCGTTGTGCCGGGCCAAGGTGGCCGCATTGTTCTTCGGTATCGGCGTCTATTTCGATTCGGTGCCCGAGGAACTGAGGCGGTGCTGCAGCGAAGCGGGTCTTCCCCTCGTCGTTGTGGCTCCGGAAATACCATTTCAGCACATCGAAAACCACGTCAACCGCAGGGCGCCCGCACCGGAGAGCTACGGGATCAAGCGCATGCTGTGGCTGACCAACGACCTGCTGGACAGCATTTCCTCGGAAAACCCCACCAAGTCACTGATTGCTCGGCTGGGGACAGCTTGCCGTGGAACTGCCGTGCTGTATGAAGACTCCGGTGTCATAGTCGAATCGACGGGCGAGGGCCCCACAAACCTCATATTTTCGGCTATCCACGGACAGCCTGCTCGCTTTGACCGCGTGGCCGTTGGCCGCTGGGAGGTCATGTACCGTTCCATGGTGTTGCGCGGCCGTGGATACCATCTCGCCATTGCCACGCGGCAGGGCTCACTGCTGGATGACTTGGGGGATGTCCTGCTGGAAACGACCCAGCGGATGCTCGGTGCCATTAAGGGCATCAGCCACCTGGACACCTCCAGGCAGCGACATGAAAATGCCCAGCTGCTCACGAGCCTGCAGGACGGCATTGGCGTCTCCCGCGAGCTGCGCTATTGGGAACTATTGAAGCCCCTCGGGTTCAAGGGATTCGAACCGGTCCGTTCGCTGGTGGCCACAACGCTGGGTGATGAATTGTTGACGCCGGCCAAGGTGGACGCCTTGATTGATTCGGCGGAGCGCATGGGCTTGCCACTGCTCTTTGCCGAGAACGGAAAGACGCCGGAGGTGCCGCCCGGGTTCCACGCATTGCTACCGGACTCCAAGGCAGGTGATCAGTGGCTTGCTGCCGGCGCGCAGGGCCTGGTGATCGGTCTGAGCGAGGCCTCCGGATCGCTGTCGCAGATTCCCGAACAGTTTCAGGATGCTGAGCTTGCCGCGAGCGTTGCCCGGAGACGTTCCGCGGGTGCTTCAGGGGTGCATGGGAACCTGGTCCGGATGGATGAGGTCGATCCTGCGAGTTGGTTCCTGGCACGGCTCAAGAGCCCGGCGGATCGCAAGCGGCTCACCAAATACGTCCGGCCGCTGCGGGATGAGAATGAAGTGGTGGAAACAATCCAAGGCTACTTGGCCATGGATCAGGATGTTGCCCGGGTCGCGGCTTGGCTTTACGTCCATCCCAATACCGTGCGGTATCGGATCAAGAAGGCCGGGGAGATGCTGGGTGGGAACCTGAATGAGGCAGGGCTGCTTGCCAATCTGTACCTTGCTTATCAGGAGGAGATCCTGCGGATCCGGGCCGGCGTCGTCCGGGGATAATCCCGGAGGTGGAATTCCTTGCCGAGGCGGAACTGTTCCTCCGCGTCGGTGGGTTCCACCGTCTCGAATTCGTCGATGAGCGCCCGCAGCCGCACCAGCTGTGCGGGGGTGTGCCTGCCAAGGGCCTGCGCCATCGCCAGCTGCTCCAGGTGGTAACGCACCTCGACGACGTTGTGCACATCCTGGGCGGTGAGGTCGTTGACCACCTAACCGATCCCGGGCACCAGCGTGGCCAGGCCCTCCATCGCAACCTGGGCCAGCGCGACTCACCAGCAAGGTAGCCCATATGCTTATTTTCTGCACGCAGTGGGTCAACAACGGCCCTATCGGTCGTTGACTCCGGCAGGGATCAGGTTCATGGCCAGTGCAGCTTCCGTACCCGAGGCAACCTTCGTGCTTTCTGCGGAATGATCCGAGCGCCGGAAGGCCAGCTCGGCCAGGGCGGCCGACGCCGTGGGAAGCAGCGAGTCGTCGAAAGCGGCACGCGGGGAGTGGTTCATGGGCGCCTTCATCGGGTCCTCGCCAAGCGTGGTGCCAAGCATCATGAAGGCACCGGGAACTTCCCGCAGCACGTGGGAGAAGTCTTCGGAACCGGTCAGCGGGTCAGCCATTTCGTGGAAGCGGTCGGCACCGAACATGTCGGTCAGGGTGTCGGCTACGTACTGGTATTCCTGCGGATCATTGACGGTAACGGGATAATCGGGTGCCTGGGACAGCTCCACGGTCATGCCGTGGGCGTCGGCAATTCCTCGCAGCAGGCGTTGAACGTCGGCAATGACCTTTTCCCGGTTAGCGGGAGAAAAGATCCGCAGGGTCAAATCGAAGCTGGCAGTGTCCGGGATGATGTTGCCCAAGGTGCCGGCTTCAAGCCTTCCCACGGTTGCAACGACAGGATCGAAAACATTGAACCCGCGGGTTACCAGGGTCTGCAGTCCCAGCACCATTTCGCAGGCCACGGGGACAGGGTCTTTGGCAAGATGCGGCTTGGAGCCGTGCCCGCCTTCTCCGCGCACCGTAACAAAGAACTCTTCACAGCCTGCCATCAGCGTGCCGGGACGGGAGTAGAAAACACCGTGCTCGAACATGGCGGAGGAAACGTGCAGTCCAAAGGCCGCCTCGACCCGCCGTCCGGCGGCATCCAAGACCCCGTCCTCGACCATGAAGCGCGCCCCGTTGTAATCCTCTTCGCCCGGCTGGAACATGAAGACCACGTCGGCGCACAGCTCGGCGCGGCGCTGGTGAAGAATCCGGAGCGCGCCGTATACGGCAGCGACATGCATGTCGTGCCCGCACGCATGCATGGCGCCCGGAATCTCGGACTCGAAGTCGAGGCCGGTCTGTTCGGTGACGGGCAGGGCATCCATATCGCCGCGAAGCAGGACCACGGGTCCGGGAGTTCCGTCCGGTCGCATCTTTCCCCCGCGCAGGACGACCGTGACCGAACTTTGCCGTGCACCCAGTGAAACTTCTATGTCTTCAAGGTCGCTGATTCGTTCCAGCAGCAGTTGCTGGGTCCGTGGCAAGTGAAGGCCGATTTCGGGGATGCGATGCAACTGCCGCCGAAAGTCGATGATCTCGTCCTGGAGGGAATCCGCGAGAAGTTGTAGCGAAGTCATGAGGGCCTTTCAAGGTCGGAACAGCCGAACTGACGATCTCTTGTATGCAGTGTATACGACAGGTTCTAGGTGGTCACCGGCCGTTTTTCGCCCGCCGAACCCCGCCGGGATGTCGCATCCTTTGCCACCAAGAACTCAAAAGTGTCTGGAGGCACCTCGTTTGTGATTCGCCCTCTTCGGCCGATTTTATGGGACGCAGTAAGTGGTCCACGCAACCGGGACATGGACACGCATTATTCCGTCAATGTCAGGTCGGCTCCCGGAATGAACGCCAAGAGCCGACCCTTCAGGAATTTCAAGCGGTAGTGCTTGCCTTCATTTCGCGACCACCAAATCGGTAGTGAGCGCCGCGCTGTTCGGCACGCCCCATTTTTCATTCATTGCCGCATATTCCGGGCTGGCGACAAGGACCTTCATGGCTGCTTCGATGGCCGGCTGCAGGTCCGAGTCCTTCTTGAGTGCGGGGCCGGAGTACTTCGGCTCGTACACATCGCCCGGGGCCAATTCGAACTTGAAGTTGGCCAGCGTCGCTTGGTAGTAGAGCGAGACGCTTCCGGACATCACGCCGTCGACGCGTTCCGACATCAGCGCCAGGTTGGCATCCGATGAACCGGGAAACTGCTGGATGTTGATTGGCTTTTTCCCGGCGTCAACGCATTCCTTGGAGAACTGCGGCAGGTACTCGAGGCCCTGGATGCTGCCCTTTGTCGCGGCGATCTTGTTTCCACATAGTGTCATCACGTCCATGGACAGCTTCTTCGGATTGCCCGGTGCAACGGCAACACCTGTGCCACCGGCCAACGAAGGCACGAAGTCCACGGACTTCTTGCGTTCCTCGGTGATCGAAATGCTGGAAATGCCCATATCGTGTTTGCCGGAGGTCAGCCCCGGAAGAATCGTGTCGAAAGTGGCGGGAACGTGTTCTGCCTTGAGGCCCAGGACGGCGGCCAGTTGGTCGCCAAGTTCAATGTCCCAGCCGATCATGGTCGTGTTGTCGGTGTCGTAATACTCGAAGGGAGGATACGTCGGGTCCGAGGCGATCGTCAGGATACCGGCCTGCTTGACCCGGTCGGGCAGCAACGCGCGTGCTTCTTCATTGACCTGAACGATCGATGGCGCGGAGCTCTCGACTGGCGAGGATTCGGTGCCGACACTGGCTTCAACCGTTGTGCAGGCGCTGACCGCCAAGAGCGTGGCGCCGGTGAGCAGAGATATTACCGTCTTGTGGAACAGTCGCATGAGCGTAGACCTTCGCAATAGTGGATGGTGGTTGGGGATGATGGGTGGGGGAGCTCCTGCAGGTGGGATTCCGTGCCGGCGGGCTGCCGTCCAGAGGCGGTGAGGCGCCGATTTACACTCTCACCGCGGGAACTTCATTGGCTTCAAACACTTCACGGGCCCGTGTCCAATTCGAAAGTTGGTCACCGGCGCTGATCTTTAGTTTCAGCGGGCCTTCACGTTCCTCCTTGGCTCTCAGCTTGGCTACGATCTCCCAAGCCTCGTCGGGGGAAATAACGGCAATACCGTCGGAGTCGGCCATGATGGCATCGCCGGGGTTTATGATCGCACCGCCGATCGTCACCGGCACGTTGATGGCCCCCTCGATGCCGGCGATCCTCGTGGTCAACGAGGAGATGCCCCGTGAGAACACCGGGAAACCCAGTCCGTCCAGGTCGTCAATGTCGTTGATGCAGCCTTCGATCACTGCGCCCACGGCGCCACGGGCATGGGCCGTGTGCGAAACCATTCCGCCAAAGCACGAACGGTTTTCATCGCCGTTCTGCTCCACGACAATGACGTCGCCGGGGCGAAGCGAGTCGGCGGCGACATGCACTGCCGTGGAGTCCAGGTGCGGGATCCTGACCGTTACGGCCGTTCCCACAAATCGCAGCGGGCGGCGCACCGGGGAGAGCCCACGGGGAAACCCGTGGTCCCTCATGTGGCCCAGCGTTGAAGTTCCAAGCGTGCCCAAGGCCGCGACCAAGGCCGGATCTAGCTGCTCGGGCATGGGATTTCGAATAAACATGGTTGTCCTTCAAGAAATTGTGGTGTCGCCGGGTTGGCGTCCGGCAGCCAGTCAGGCAGGGGAGCCCGCCGGCACGGCCTGCGCGAAAAGTGACCGGCGATGTTGCAGCGACGGCACGGTTTTCCTGACGTCGTCGATCCGGGATCGCGTGACGTCGGCGGTGATGATGGTTGGAGACATCTCGCCGGCATCGGCCAGCTGGACTCCCAACGGGTCGTAGATGGCGCTTCGGCCCACCGAACGCGGACCGGCATCCCCGCTGCCGAAAACGTAGGCGGTGTTCTCGATGGCCCGGGCGCGCAGCAGGGTCATCCAGTGCTCCTCCTTCAAGATGCCTCGGACCCAGGCGGCCCCGTTGGCCAGCACATCCACCGACTGGTCGGCGAAGTGCCGGAACATCTCGGGGAAACGGAGATCGTAGCAAGTGCTGAAACCGATCCTGAACCCATCGACCTCCAGGACCGGTGGCAGGTCGTCGCCCGGAACAATGTAGTCCGATTCCCGGTACGTGAACGCGTCGTAGAGATGCAACTTGTCGTAGGCCGCGCGCAGGGTTCCTCGATCCAGGATCACCTGCGTGTTGTAGACCTTCCCGCCATCGGTGTCGCCGGTGGCCGGTCGGAACGATCCCGCGGCAATGAGCAGGCCGTGTTCGGCAGAGATTTCCGCCAGGGCGGTGACGAACGGCCCGTCCAACGGCTCGGCCGCGTCGATGACTTCCTGGGTGCTTGGCTGCTTGGGATGGAACAGGCTTGCCTCGGGGGCCACGAGGACCCGGGAGTTCTCGGCACTGGCCCGGGCGGCCAGCATCCGGAGGGTTTCGATGTTCTGCGACTTGTCGTCGGTGGGGGCGAACTGGGCCACGCTGATTTTCATTTGGCCATCACCTCGCTGCGTGCCCACTCGGTGTTGAGGGTGTTCCGGTCGTATTCATTGACGAAGCCGAGGCAGACGCCCAACACGCGTTCGACCCACAGTTCCCCGCGTTCCTTGGTGGCCATGCGTGGATCACCGGTGACGCCGTTGGGGCTGATCTCCGAGAAGTCCCAGTACAGGGTGCCCGGTTCGCTCTGTCCCGGAATGGCCGCTTCGTTGTAGTTGGTCGGCTGCCACCCCTCGAAGGGCTGCAGCTCTCCGTCTTCGATGAGCTGCGACTGGACGAGTTCGGGGAACATCGCCAGCATGGCGGAGTGCTCGGGCTCGGCGCCGTGGCCGAATTGCCGTGCGGGGTCCGAATACAAATCACGCATCACCTTGTATCCGATGGACCAGGGGTACACGGTGCCGATCAACACGCCGTGCTTGCGGCGCATCTCCCAGGCGGCCTGGGCGATGGGACTCTGGTTGCCGCCGTTGTTGTTGATCACGACGATGCGCCGGAAGCCGTGCTGGATCAAGCTCTCCATGATGTCCTGCATGACCATCTTCAGCGTGTTGAACTGCAGGTTCAAGGTGCCCGGGTATCCGGCGAAGGAGGGGGAATGCCCGTAGGTGGCCGTTGGCGTGACCAAAACCGGTCCATCGGCACGCTCGGCGATGCGCTCGGCGACCCATTCGGCGGTGATCGCGTCCTCGTTGAGCGGCAGGTGGGGGCCGTGCTGCTCCACGGCGCCGGATGGAATGAGCACCACGGGATTCAATGCTGCGGCATCACGTGCCTCGGTCCAGCTCATCTCACCCAATCGGTGGGTGCGGAATGCGGTCATGGTGTGCCTTTCGACCTGGTCGGCGACGGCGGAGAAGTCCTGCCGTGCGGCCGGGATGGTGGATGTCCAAGGATTCCTGGACGGTTCGATTGCCGCTGTCATCTGCGGCGTTGGACCCACCGTAGGGTCGTGGCCGTGGTCGCGGCAATGGAGAAGCCCCTTGGTTTTGTTCTTCGTATGCTGGGTGTCGTGAACGCTTATGCTGATCGCCGCCAGGAGCGGGGCGCCGCCTATTCCGGGCTGTCCGGGGAGGCGGGATCCGCGAGCTCCAGCGGTGCCCGTGCGATGCAATGTTCGATGAACAGTCCCGTCGACGGGTTAAGCAGGGGCTCTGACCAGCTCATGAAGTAATCAAGCGAAATCCCCGGGCTGCGCAACGGCCGGTAGACGACGTTGGGCATGTCAAGGCGGGCGATGCCGGCCGGGATGATGCCCACGCCAAACCCCGCCGAAACGTAGCTGATGTGGTCAAGATAGGAGCCCTTGACCACCATGGTGTTGGGTGAAAATCCTGCCTGCATGCAGGCAGCGACGAGCGTGTCATAGCTGGCGGGCGCCCCCGCGCGCTGGCTCATGATGATGTTCTCCATGCCCAGCTCGCCCAGGTCGACGGCTTCGGACTTCGCGGCGGGGTGGTCGGTGGGAAGGGCGACAACAAACCTGTCCTCGAAGACCTTCATGCTTCTGAGTTTGCCGTCCTCGATCCGGGCAAACGTGATGGCGACATCGAGCAGCCCCTTGCCGAGCATGCCGGTGAGCGTCAACGTGTTTTCCCGCTCCATGGAGATGCTCACGGCTGGGTGAATCCGGGCGAAGCCGCGCACGAGTGCCGGGATCCTGCTGTAGAGCAGCGCCGGGATCACCCCGAGCCTGATGCTGCCGCGCATCCCTTCCTGGTGGTGTTGGGATATGTCCTCGATCTTGTTCACGTGCTCAAGGATGATCTTGCTTTGCACGTAGATGTCGCGACCGGCGGGCGTGATGCTGAACGGCCGCACCGTGCGGTCGATGAGCATGACTCCGACTTCCCGTTCCAACTTGCCTATTTGCTGGCTGAGAGCCGGTTGCGAGATGAACAAGCGACTCGCGGCCCGCGAAAAGCTTCCGTCGTCCACGAGGGTGACGAAGTACTCCAGCCTCCTGGTTTCAATGTCCACGTTTGCAGTCCGCCAATCCATGCCGGCAGCCGGGCTGCCCAGGGGCCGCCATACGGTTTGGGTGGCGGCGCGCGGCATCCGGCACCGTGTGGCATCCACTCGCAGCTTGTGGGGCGGGACAGCTTTGCGGGGAATGAATTCCGGTCACCGGCCGGAACCTCCGGAGTCGAGTGGTGCGTGCGGCACCTGCTTCCTGGGTGGGGATCATCGGATCAGAATATGGGTCGCGACGGCGAGCGGTGGCCGGAATGACGGAAATTGCGTCTATGCGTCTTTCGCGGAGAGGCCCCGGGCATGCACAAGTGTAGCGAATCAACCATGGCAGCTGGGCAGTTCCATGGACATGTCACGGGCCCGTCCCATGGACATTGCAGTTGTTCGTCCAGGCCTCGGAGAACCCGTCGGCGACCGATGGGGCGGTATCCGTGATGTGCAGCGGAGGGCGACGGGGACGTGGTTGAAGTTCTCATACGGCAGCACTTTGGCCTTCGTCAACGTATGGCCCTTCGGTTTCGCGGCAGGGCAAGATCCTGTAAGGGGAGCCGGCGACTCGCTGTCCTCGTTGCACGACGCATTGCGGTGGCGCGAAACCGGGCCGCCGCCAGGGGAACGCGGATTCTCCGAAAAATTACACGCGCGTGGGAAGCGACTGCGGGTCGATGTCGCCGGCGTCGTGGCAGTAGCCCAGGATCCGGATGATCGTTTCCAGGTCACCGGCGGGGAGGGCCGCCAGGATGTCCCGGTGCGCCTGCGCAATGGAGGCCTGGTGCTCGGGCCCCAACTGGTAGGCGCGGGTGATCCGCCGCTGGATCGGGTGTCCCCAGATGCTCCCCAGGGTCTCGCGCAGGTATTGGTTGGGGCAGGGGTCGATGAGCCTGAGGTGGAATTCCTTGCCGAGGCGGAATTGTTCCTCCGCGTCGGTGGGATCCACCGTCTCGAATTCGTCGATGAGCGCCCGCAGCCGCACCAGCTGCGCGGGGGTGTGCCGGCCAAGGGCCTGTGCCATCGCCAGCTGCTCCAGGTGGTTACGCACCTCGAAGACGTTGTGCACGTCCTGGGCCGTGAGGTCGTTGACCACGTAGCCGCTCCCGGGCACCAGCGTGGCCAAGCCCTCCATCGCGACCTGGGCCAGCGCATCGCGCACCGGCGTGCGCGAGACGCCGTATTGGGCGGCAACCTGTTCCTGGACCAGGGCGGTTCCCGGCTTCAGCGCGCCGCTGACGATTTCGGACGCGATTTGTTCGTGGACGCGCACCGCCAGCGGCCTTGCGTCGTGGACTCCCGTAGCCATGCGTCTCCCTGAAATGTTTCGTCGCGGTTCCCAGCAGTCTAGCGTGCGGTTTTCACTCTCCGACGAGGCACTGGTGGTGCGGGTCACAAAAAACCCTTGACCCATCTGTATCCACTGTATACGGTGAATACAATTCATAGCGTTCCACCTTCCGAAAAGGAAAAAACATGTATGTCTTGAACACCTGGTACGTGGCGGCCTGGAGCAACGAGGTCGACCGCAAGCCGGTCAAGCGGGTGATCTGCGAACAGCCCCTCGTGCTCTTCCGTACCCAGGACGGCACCCCCGTGGCGCTGGCCGACCGCTGTGCCCACCGCGCCTTCCCGCTCTCGGAGGGTCGCACCATCGGGGATTCCATCGAATGCGGCTACCACGGGTTCACCTACGGCGCGGACGGCATGTGCACCAAGGTCCCGGCGCAGAGCACCATCCCCGAGCGCGCGAAGGTCCGCAAGTACCCGCTGGTGGAAAAGGACGGCTGGATCTGGGCCTGGATGGGCGACGCGGACCTGGCCGACCCGGCGGACGTGCCGGACACACACTGGATGAACGACCCCGAGTGGGCCACCGTCACCCACTCCTTCCACTTCAAGTGCCGCGCCGGGCTGATCCACGACAACCTGCTGGACCTGACCCACGAGTCGTTCCTGCACAAGACCACCGTGGGCGACGACTACATCTACGAGCACGGCATCACCGTTGAGGTCGAAGGCTCTGTAGTCAGTGTGGACCGCCTGATGCCGTCGGTGGAGGCGCCGCCGCTGTACGCCGACACCATGGACGCCCGCGGGCTCTTCGACCGCTTCCACTGCACCGAGTTCTTCGTGCCCAACCTGCACGTGCTGCACTCCGGGATCACCGGGGAAGGCAAGCCGCGCGCCGAGGGCTACCTGATCAAGGTGCTCAACGGCATCACGCCCATCGACGAGCACAACTCCTGGTACTACTACGCCTTCAGCCGCAACTTCGCCGTCGACGACGCGCAGGCCACCGAGGACCTGCGGGTGGGCCTGAACACCGTGCTGCAGGAGGACGCCGACGCCCTGGAGGCCCAGGAGATCGGCATGCAGTCCCGCCCGGCCGGGGAGTTCGACGTGCTCATCGCCCAGGACGGCGGCGTGGCCAAGGCACGGCGCATCCTTTCCACGCTGCTCAAGCGCGAACAGGTCGCCGCCGCGGACCGGCCGGTCGCCGGTGTAGGGGCCTAGCCGCCATGTGGATGCTGGTACGTGCCGATTCGCTGGACGACTACTGGGAGGCCGGACAGGGGCAACGCACCCTGGCCGCCTGCCCCGACACCGACGAGCGCGGGGACCCGTGGCGCTGGACCGCGCGGCTGGCCGAGCACGCCACCGGGTCCGAGGTGCTCATTGACGCGGACCCCGACTACATCGGGGTGCAGACCTCCGTGTACGCCAACGGGCACACCGGGGTCGTCGAACGCCCCGCCGGGCACCAGCTGGTGGTGACCTCGCTGCACGGACAGGTGCTCATCGCCGCGGTCGACGGGCCGTGGGAACGCTGGCTGAACCCCGGCGACGTGTTCATCGTGGAGGGGGAGGAGAACGAATCGCTGCGCCTTTCGCTCACCGCCCCCGACGCCCGCGTCTCGGTCACGATGCTGGCCCCGCGCCGCGCCGCGGCCCTGAGGTGGGTCCCGTGAGCGCCGGGACGGCGCCGACGCGCCCACTTGAGGCGATCTGCGCAAACTTCACCGGGATCGACTTCTCCGCCACCGGGAAACAACTGGGCTACGGACACGTGGTGCATTCGGACAACGTGTACGACGGCTCGGTCATCCCGGTTCCGCTGGCGGTGATTTCCTCTGGACCCGGACCGGTGGCCCTGCTGGTGGCCGGCACCCACGGGGACGAATACGAGGGGCAGGTCCTGGCCCACGAACTGATCCGCGAGCTGGATCCGGAGCGGCTGAGCGGCACCGTGATCGTCGTGCCGGCGGCCAACTCCCCGGCCGTGCGCGGCGCGGCGCGGGTATCGCCCATCGACGGGGGAAACCTCAACCGCAGCTACCCCGGAAATGCCGACGGCGGCCCCACCGAACAGGTGGCCGCGCTGATCGCCGGGGACCTGCTGCCGCGCGCCGACTTCGTGATCGACATGCACTCGGGCGGATCGAACTCGACCTACCTGCCCTCCGCGTTCATCTACCGCGGACCCGACGAGGAGCTGTGGGGAGCGAAACTGCGCGCCGTACGGCTGCTGGGCCTGCCGTACGTCATGGTGGTCGCCCCGCTGCTGGAGCCCGGATCGCTCTCCAGCGCCGGGGACCTGGCCGGGGTCCTGACCATCTCCACCGAGCTGTCCGGGTCCGGGACCGTGGACCGGCACGCGCTGGCGACCATGCGCAGCGGCATGCCGCGCCTCCTGGCCGACCTGGGGATCCTGCGCGACGAGGCCCGGGCGCCGGCGCCCGCCGAACCGCAGTGGCTGGAACTGGTGCCCGAGTCGGCGGTGACCTCCACCGCCGCCGGGCTCTTCGAACCGCTCGTCGACCTGGGGGAGTCGGTGCGCGCCGGGCAGCCGGTGGCCCGTGTGCACTTCATCGACGAGCTGGACCGGGCGCCGCGTTCGTACCATGCCCCGATCGACGGGGTGGTCGCGATCATGCGCCGGTCCACGCGGGTGGACCCGGGCGCCCACCTGATGCACATCGCAGCGCCGCTCGATCCCGACTCCCTCTAGTCCCGCCCGTTCTCCCACCACGTCCGGAGCCGCTCGCGGCCCGGACACCACCCACAAAGGACCGAACATGATCTCGCACCGCACCACCCGTTTCCTGGCCGCCGGCATGATCCTTGCCCTTGCCGCCACCGGTTGCACCACCGTGTCCCAGGCAGAACCGAACCAGGGGGCCGGTGCCCCGGCATCCGGATCCGCTGCCGCATTGGGCGTCAACGAGGACGCCCGTGCCCTGCTCCCGGCGGACATCCGGGAGGCGGGCGTACTGAGGATTGCCTCGGACCCCACCTACCCGCCGTTCGAGTACTACGACACCGACAACAAGACCATCATCGGGTGGGACGCCGACATGGGGGACGCCATCGGCGCGGTGCTGGGCCTGAAGGTCGAGCATGTCCCGGCAACCTTCGACACCATCCTGCCCGGCCTGCAGTCGGGCAAGTACGACCTGGGCATGTCCACCTTCAGCGTCACGCCCGAGCGCCGCAAGGCCGTGGACTTCGTCCCGTACCTGCAGGGCGGCACGGGCCTGGCCGTGGCACCGGGCAATCCGCAAAAGCTCAGCGTGGACGCGGCGGCCCTGTGCGGCACGGCGATCGCCGCACAGAAGGGCTCGATCCAGTCACTGGACATCCTGCCGGAGTTCTCCAAGGAGTGCACCAAGGCCGGAAACGAGGCGATCGACATGCAGTTCTTCCCCACGCAGAACGACGCGAACCTGGCGCTGACCTCCGGCCGCGTCGCGGGCGTCATGGCCGACTCGGTGTCCCTGGCCTACCAGGGCCAACTGGCCGGCGGGAAGTTCGAGGTGGCCGAGGGCCCCGACTACGATTCGACCCTGACCGGAACGGCGCTGGGCAAGAAGAGCGAGCTGCTGCCGGCCATCCAGGCCGCCACCGCCGCGGTGATTGAATCCCCGACCTACGAGGAAATCAACACCAAATGGGCGCTGCCCGCCAGCACCGAGATCACCTCGGCCGACGTCGTCCTGAAGTAGCAACGGAGAGTCCATCATGACTATCGTGACCGAACCAAAGAAGACCGCGGCGGCGGTCGACGAGTACAGCATCGTCAAGGCGCGGCACCCGGGGCGCTGGATCTCGGCGGCGGTGATCCTGTTCCTGGGGCTGCTGCTGGCCCGCTCGGTGGTCACCAACCCGAATTTCGGGTGGGAGACCGTGGGGATGTACATCCGCGACGTCTCGATCGTGCGCGGCATCGGGGTCACCCTGCAGCTGACGGTGATCTGCATGCTCATCGGCATCGTGCTGGGCGTGGTGCTGGCCGTGATGCGGATCGCGGCGAACCCGGTGGTGCGCACCGCGGCCTATGGCTACGTGACCTTCTTCCGCGGCACCCCGGTGCTGGTCCAGCTGCTGTTCTGGTACAACCTGGCCGCGCTCTACCCCTCGATCACCTTCGGGATCCCCGGGGTGGACCTGGACGCGAACGCGATCATCACGCCGCTGACCGCCGCGATCCTGGGCCTGGGTCTGAACCAGGCGGCCTACATGTCGGAGATCGTGCGGGCCGGGATCCTGTCGGTGGACCACGGGCAGTCCGAGGCCGCCGGGGCGCTGGGCATCAACCGGCTGCAGACCATGCGGCGGATCATCCTGCCCCAGGCAATGCGGGTGATCATCCCGCCGACGGGCAACGAGACCATCGGGATGCTCAAGGCCACCGCCCTGGTCTCGGTGATCTCCGTGCCGGAGCTGCTGTATTCGGCGCAGATCATCTACGCACGGAACTTCGAGACGATCCCGCTGCTGATGGTCGCGAGCATCTGGTACATCGTCGTCACCTCGATCCTGAGTATCGGGCAGTACTACGTGGAACGCCACTACGCCAAGGGCGGGCAGCGCAGCCTGCCGCAGACCCCGTGGCAACAACTCAAACGGTTCGTGCGGGTGCACGACCCGCTGACCATCAAGGGAGCCAAGAAATGAGTGCGACCATCCTGGAGACCGGCACCGCCGCCACGGCGCCCGGGCCGATGATCAAGGCCGACGCAATCCGCAAGAGCTACGGCCGGCTGGAGGTGCTCAAGGGCATCGACCTGCGGGTGGAGCGCGGGGAGGTGGTGTGCCTGATCGGGCCCTCGGGCTCGGGCAAGTCGACGCTGCTGCGCTGCATCAACCACCTGGAGACCATCGAGGGCGGCCGCATGTGGGTCGACGGATCGGTGATGGGCTACGACCTGAAGGGCACCAGGCTGCACGAGCAGCCGCACGCGAAGATCTGCCGCTCCCGCGTGGAGATCGGGATGGTGTTCCAGCACTTCAACCTGTTCCCGCACATGAACGTGCTGGAGAACCTCATCGAGGCCCCGCGCCTGGTGCTCAAGGAAAAGCGCTCGACCGCGACCGCGCGGGCGCTGGCGCTGCTGGACTCGGTGGGGCTGGCCGACAAGGCCAAGGCCTACCCGCGCCAGCTCTCCGGCGGGCAGCAGCAGCGCGTGGCGATCGCCCGGGCGCTGTGCATGCGCCCGAAGGTCATGCTCTTCGACGAGCCGACTTCCGCGCTGGACCCGGAACTGGTCGGCGAGGTCCTCAAGGTCATGAAGGACCTGGCCGCCACCGGCATGACCATGGTCGTGGTGACCCACGAGATGAACTTCGCCCGGGACGTCGCGGACCGGGTGGTGTTCATGGACGACGGCCACGTCGTGGAACAGGGCCCGGCCAAGGAGGTCATCGGCAACCCGCAACACGAACGCACCCGCGCCTTCCTGGCCTCGGTCCTCTGAGATATCCATCCATTCATCCCGTCATCCTCGAAAGGGCACACACCAATGTCGACCCTGGAATTCTTTGAAACCGAAGTCCACCGCACCACCAGCGAGTCCGACGGCGTCCTGTCCCTGGAGCTGCGGCACCCGCTGGGGCAGGCACTGCCCGAATGGAGCGCCGGGGCGCACCTCGACGTGCTGCTCCCCAACGGATTGATCCGGCAATATTCGCTCTGCTCGGATCCCGGGCAGCGGGATTCGTGGCGCCTGGCGGTGCTGCGCGAACCGGCGGGGCGCGGCGGCTCGGCCTACGTGCACGACGAACTGCGCCCCGGCACCAAGATCCAGGTGCGCGGGCCCAAGAACAACTTCGCCCTGGCCCAAGCCGGGGAGTACGTGTTCCTGGCCGGCGGGATCGGCATCACCCCGATCCTGCCCATGGTGCGGGCCGCCGCCGCGGCGGGTGTGCCCTGGAAGCTGGTGTACCTGGGCCGCAGCCGGGCGAACATGGCGTTCCTGGACGAGCTGGCGGTGTACGGGGACAAGGTGCACATCCACGCGGACGACGAGAGCGGCTTCTACCCGCTGGCCGACTTGCTGGCCGATCCTGCTGCCGGCTTCCAGCTGTACACCTGCGGTCCCGGGCCCCTGCTGAAGGTGGTCGAATCACTGGCCGAGTCATGGCAGGACCCGTCCCGCCTGCACTTCGAGCGCTTTGCCGCGGACCCCGAGACGGCCGGCGCGGCCGTGGCGCCGCACCGGGGGGACCACGAATTCACGGTCCAGGGCACCGACGGGACGGAGGTCAGCGTCCCGGTGGGGGTGAGCATCCTGCAGGCCCTGGAAAATGCCGGCATGAGCCCGCTGAACTCCTGCCGCGAGGGGATCTGCGGCACCTGCGAGACCCCGGTGGTTTCCGGGGACATCGACCACCGCGATTCCCTGCTCTCGGACGAGGAACGCGAGGCAGGGGACACCATGATGATCTGCGTCTCGCGGTGCAGGGGCCAACGCCTGGTGCTTGACTTGGGCTAGCGGCCGTAGGGGCGCCTTCGGTCCGGCAATGTCTCGGTGGACCAGGGTGCGATCCAGTCGCCGGTGCCCTCCGATGGATCAAGCACCCCGGCCTCAAGCCAGGTGAAGTCCCCGGCGAGCACCTTCTTGGACAGTTTCCGATCGGTCTTGTCGCTGTTGGCCCACAAATCCCGGAACAGGGCCTCGCAGCGGTGCTCGGACTGTTCGCAGAATGCCAGGGCCAGCAGTTCGGCCGAGGCCGCGTTGGCCGGGTCCGTGGTGCGCATGAGCTCCACCCTGGAAATGCAGGCCGCCATGGCAAAGAGTTCCGCGCCAAGGTCGACGACCCTGCCCAGGAACACCTGGTGCTGTTCCATGCCCGCCTGCCATTTGGCCATGCCCGCAAAGGTGTGCCGGGCCAGGCGGCGCGAGGCCCGCTCGATGAAGCGCAGGTACTTGGCCAACCGCCCGTGCCCCGCATAGGAGTTGGGCAGCAGCCCGGAGCCCACGGCGAGGGTAGGCAGCCACTTGGCATAGAAGCCAGAGGCCCCCATGGCGGCCTTGGCCTTCGCCTGCAGGTCCGAGTCCCTGTTGGCAAGCGCACCGGCCGCCTTGAGGTGGGCATCGACGGCCTCACGGGCAATGAGCAGGTGCATGATCTCGGTGGAGCCCTCGAAGATGCGGTTGATGCGCAGGTCCCGCAGTGCCTGCTCGACGGGAACCGCTCGTTCCCCGCGGGCCCGTTGCGAGGCGGCGGTCTCGTAGCCGCGTCCGCCGCGGATCTGCAGCAGCTCGTCGGCGATCTTGTAGGAGACCTCCGAGGAGAAGAGCTTGGCCAGCGCGGCCTCGATGCGCACGTCCTTCATCCCGGCGTCGGCCAGGGCGGCGGAAAGCTCGAAGACCGCCTCCAGGGCAAAGGTGCTGGCGGCGATGTAGGCGATCTTCTTGCCGACCGCCTCGTGCTCCCCGACGGGCCTGCCCCATTGGATGCGGGCGTTTGACCATTCGCGGGCGATCTTCAGCGACCATTTCCCGGCTCCGGCGCACATCGCCGGAATGGACAAGCGGCCGGTGTTCAGGGTGCTCAGGGCGATCTTCAGCCCGGCGCCCTCCTTGCCCAGGCGGTTTTCGACAGGAACCTCGACGTCGTGGAACCGGGTGACGCCGTTTTCGATGCCGCGCAGCCCCATGAAGGCGTTGCGGTTTTCCACGACGATGCCGGGGGAGTCCGCCTCGACCACGAAGGCGCTGATCCCGCCGCGGGTCGTGGTCCCGTCGGGCAGCTGGCGGGCAGGTACGGCGGCCATGACCACCAGCAACTCGGCAACCACCCCGTTGGTGGTCCAGAGCTTGGCCCCGTTGATGAGGTAGCTTTGTCCGTCGTCCGAGAGCGTCGCGGTGGTGCCCAGCCGGGCGGGGTCCGAGCCCACGTCGTTTTCGGTCAGCAGGAAGGCGGAAATGGCACCGGCCGCGCAGCGGGGCAGGAAAGCCCGTTTTTGTTCCTCGGTGCCGAACATCTTCACCGGCTCGGGGACCCCGATGGATTGGTGGGCCGAGAGCAGGGCGCCAAGGCTTGGGCTCAGGGTGCCCAGGAGCATCAGGGCCCGGCCGTAGTCTGCGAGGTTGAGGCCGAGTCCTCCGTATTCCACGGGGATCTTCATGCCGAAGGCGCCCACCTCGCGCAGGGCCTTGATGTATTCGTCGGGGATCCGGGACTCTCGCTCAATGACACCCGGGTCGAAGTCCTTGATGGCCGTGCGCAGGGCCGCCATGAAGGCAGTGCCACGTGCCGAGGCTTCGGGGTCTGGCTGCGGGTGCGGGTGTATCAGCTTCCAGTCGAAGTCGCCCATGTAGAGGCCCTTGGCGAAGCTGGGCCGTTCCCATTGTTGCTCGCGCGCGGCCTCGGCCACTTCGCGCGCGACCTTCTCATCGACGCGTTCACCGGAGTGCTGTTCATCAATGCTCATGGCGCTTCCCCTGTCGAAAACCGAAGGGCCTGCCATGCGGACTCACAGGCCCTGACGTATTGAAGTCAGCCTAGCCGTGGGCACCGGTTGCCGATAGGGGGGTGTTGGGCTCTCTGGGTGCCTGGCGTGGCTAGTCTTGGCGGGGATCAAGCCTCACGCAGCAGTGGTGCTGGTTCGTGGGCGGATCAAGGCAGACGCGGTACGGTGCCTCTGCCCCGTCGACCACCGCCGTGAGCAGCTCGAGGTTCATGGAGCACACGGTCTCCCGGTGGCTGGCGGAGAGCTGGTGGAACGGGCAGTCAAGGAGCTCGACCGAGCCGTCCGCGCGGACCTCTGGCCTGTATCCGTGTTCCTCCAGCACCTGTGTCAGCGAGCCGGCGCGCGTGCCAATGACCTGGCCGGCCTCGCGGGCGACCTCGGCCAGGACCGGCGTGACCGGCCGGTCTTCGGTCCCGGCCCTTTCAATGGCCCTGGCCATCAGGTCTGCGGCCAAGGCGTATTCGCGGTGAGGCACACTGGCCGCCACGTCCAGATGCGCGGCCGCGTAGAGCTTTGCGGGCCGCCCGGAACCCGGGCCGCCTTTTCCCTTGAGCCGCCGGAACTGCACGGAAAGCAGGCCCTGGTCGGCCAACTTGTCCAGCTGGAAGGCCACGGTGTTGCGGGGCAATCCGAGGGCTGAGGCGCATTCGTCGCGTCCCACGGCAGCCTCGCGGGTGCGCACGAATTCATACACTGCCTTGCGCACAGGATCGGCCAAAGCGGCCACGGCGGCGAGCCCTTGATCCCCTGGTGGAAACGTCATGGCTCCAGTGTAAATCTAAAGCTAGCAACTGTTGACTTAGAGCCTGGGACGTTTCTAAAATTAGGCATCATCACTTTAGAGAGAAGGGCCGAAACCATGGCCACGCACACTGTGGGTGCTGCAACCGAACGCGGCGCCAAGCTCAACCACCAAGCGTTCGTGCTCTTGCGAACCATCTTTACCGTGGCGCCGATCGTCTTCGGGCTCGACAAGTTCACCAACCTGCTCACCGACTGGACCCAGTACCTGGCTCCCTTGGCCACCGACGTCATCCCGGTCAGCCCGGAGGTGTTCATGTACGTGGTCGGCATCGTGGAGATTGCTGCCGGCGTCCTGGTCGCCCTGCGCCCCAAGATCGGGTCGTTGGTCGTCGCCCTCTGGCTGCTGGGCATCATCGTCAACCTGTTGGTGCTGCCGGGATTCTTCGATGTCGCCCTGCGCGACTTCGGGTTGTTGGTCGGTGCCCTGGCCCTGAACCGTCTCGCGTCGGCCCGCGGGGCCTAGGGCCAATTGGCCTCGGCCCGGCGTTGCAGTCCAATGGCCGGTGCTGCGGGTGGGTTTCTCTCATCCGCGGCACCGGCCACCCTGCGTGCGATCACCGACCACGCACCGGGTGCCGCGGATGCCATCGGTTGTCGGTCTCGGCCCGGGATGGCAGGATGAACCGGGAATGCCGGTTCTTCATCCATTGCCCGAGAAAAGGTCAGACATGCCCGAGACGCGAGTGGCCGCAACAGCCACCATCCAGATCGACAATGAGCAGGTGCGGGTCACCGAATGGCGTTTCGCCCCGGGAACCGAAACCGGATGGCACGTCCATCCCACCGACTATGTCGTGGTCCCTATGACCACCGGGGAACTGGGCCTGGAAACCACGGACGGTGTGGCGGTCAATTCCTTACAGGCCGGTGTTTCCTATACCCGGGTTGCCGGCAGCGAGCACAATGTCTTCAACGATGCTGATTCCGAGTTCGTGTTTGTGGAGATCGAGCTGAAATAGTCTGGCCGCCGCTACCTTGGTCGGGGACATGCGAAGGGCGGGAGGCGATTTTTCGTCGCCTCCCGCCCTTGTGCGCGACCGAACGTGCCTTAGAAGTGGTTTTCCGCCTCGGTGAGCACCGAACGCAGGATCGACTCCATTTGGTCGAACTCCGGCGGGCCCACCGTCAGCGGGGGAGCCAGCTGGATGACGGGGTCCCCGCGGTCATCGGCGCGGCAGTACAGCCCGGCGTCGTAGAGCGCGGTGGACAGGAATCCGCGCAGCAGGCGCTCGGACTCCTCGTCGTTGAACGTTTCCTTGGTCTTCCTGTCCTTGACCAGCTCGATGCCATAGAAGTACCCGGCGCCGCGCACGTCCCCAACGATGGGCAGGTCCTTGAGCTTCTCCAGGGTGGACTTGAAGATCGGGGCGTTGTCCTTGACGCGCTGGTTCAGACCCTCGCGCTCGAAGATGTCCAGGTTCGCCATGGCAACGGCGGTGGACACTGGGTGCCCGCCAAAGGTGTAGCCGTGGTAGAACGTGGTGTCCCCGTGCTTGAACGGCTCGAAGAGTTTCTCCGAGGCGATCATGGCGCCCAGCGGCGAGTAGCCGCTGGTGATGCCCTTGGCGCACGTGATGATGTCGGGCACGTAGCCGAAATCCTCGCAGGCGAACATCGAGCCGATGCGTCCGAAGGCGCAGATGACCTCGTCCGAGACCAGCAGCACGTCGTACTCGTCGCAGATCTCGCGTACCCGCTGGAAGTAGCCCGGGGGAGGCGGGAAGCAGCCGCCGGAGTTCTGCACCGGCTCGAGGAAGACCGCCGCGACGGACTCGGCGCCCTCGAACTCGATGGCCTCGCGGATGCGCTCGGCGGCCCACAACCCGAAGTCCTTCTCGTTGTCCGCGAACTGCTCCGGGGCCCGGTAGAAGTTGGTGTTCGGCACCCGGAAGGTCCCGGGGACCAGGGGCTCGAACGGAGTCTTCATGCCGGGCAGCGAGGTGATGGCCAGGGCGCCCTGCGGGGTCCCGTGGTAGGCAAGCGCACGGGAAATGACCTTGTGCTTGCCCGGCTTGCCCTGCAGCTTGAAGTACTGCTTGGCCAACTTGAACGCCGACTCGACCGCTTCGCCACCGCCGGTGGTGAAGAAGACGCGGTTCAGGTCTCCCGGTGCGTAATTGGCCAGGCGCTCGGCCAGGTCGATGGCCGGTTCGTGCGCGTAGGACCACAACGGCATGAAGGCGAGCTTCTCCGCCTGCTTGGCCGCGGCCTCGGCGAGTTCGGCCCGGCCGTGGCCGGCATTGACGACAAAGAGGCCGGCCAGCCCGTCGATATAGCTCTTGCCCTGGTCGTCCCAGAGCGTGTGGCCCTTCCCGCGGGTGATGATCGGGACGCGGGCGCCTTCCTGCAAGGGGGAGTGGCGCGCCATGTGCATCCATAGGTGGTCGCGGGCGGCGGACTGTCGGTCCGTGCCCAGGGGCGTGGTGCTGGTTGCCGTGCTGGCGGTGGTGCTTGAAATGCTCATCGGGTACCCCAGTTGTATTCCTGTTTGCGTAGTGAGAGGTACATGAACGTTTCGGTTTCACGCACCCCTTCCACAGATCGGATTTCGGTGATGATGCGAAGCAGGTCCTCATCGTTGGCGCAAATGACTTCGGCAATGATGTCCGAGGGTCCGGCCACCACAACGCAGTAGTCGACCTCGGGCAGGGCCGCGATCCGGTCGGCGGTGGCGATGATGTCGCCGGTGGATCGAATGCCCAGCAGGGCCTGACGCTTGAAGCCAAGTTGCAGCGGATCGGTGACCGCCACGACCTGCATGACTTTGCTATCGACAAGTTTCTGGACCCTTTGCCGCACTGCGGCCTCGCTCAGGCCAACGGCCTTGCCGATGGCTGCGTAGGAACGGCGTCCGTCCTGTTGCAATTGCTCAATAATTGCCTTGGACGTCTCATCCATGATGAATCCATTGGATGCTCCGTTGGGTGCGGAATGGGTCACTTCCTATCGACCTCCTGATCGATCAACCGGGTGTCCGTGCTCCGCGCTGTGGCACCAACCACACCGCTTGGGATCGAGCATAGCCCGAAGGAATCAGTTGCGGAAGAGTCATATGACGGTTGAATTCCATCGTTCATGAAATGTATGTCAACGAAAACTATTGTCAGAAAGCGCTGTTGCTGACATGATCCATGTCAAGAGTTGAGCGTGACGGGCGTCACGATCAACCGCAGCGCGTCAAGGGAAGACGCTGCGCCAGCTGAAGGGGAATCCAAGAATGTCCAACCAAAACCAGCGTGAGTTGCCCAGGGATCCAGCGATAAGGGCCCTGATCCTGCAGGCGCAGCGCATGCAGCTGTCGCGCCGCAAGCTATTGGCCGGTGCGGGAGGCCTTGGCCTCGCCGCGTTTTTGGCAGCCTGCGGCACCGGAGGCACAGGAGGCAGCGCCGGCAACAGCACCGCCGCCGCGGTGGCAGACATGTCCGAAAGCGACAAGAACATCTTCTGGGCCAATTGGACCCTGTACCTGGATTACGACGACGCGGCCAAGAACTACCCGACCCTCGACGCGTTCGCCAAGCGCACCGGAATCAAGACTCACTATGCCGAGGACATCGACGGAAACGACTCCTATTACGGCAAGGTCCAGGCGCAGCTCGCCGCGGGCCAGGACATCGGCCAGGACATCGTGACCCTGACCGACTGGATGGCCGGTCGCGTAATCCGACAGGGGTTCACCCAGGAGCTGGACCACGCCAACATCCCGAACATCAAGAACCTGTTGCCGAGCCTCCAGGACGTCGACTTCGACCCGGGGCGCAAGAACTCGTTGACCTGGCAAAGCGGTTATGCCGGCATCGCCTACAACAAGGCCAAGTACCCCAAGGGGCTGCGCACGGTCTCCGACCTGTGGAACCCGGACCTGAAGGGCCGCATCACCGTCCTCGATGAAATGCGCGACACCATGGGCCTGCTGATGCTCGACAACGGCGTGGAAATCTCCAGTGGCTGGGGCGACACCGAATTCGCCGCCGCCACCGACGTGCTCTCCAAGCAGATCGCGAACGGCCAAATCCGACAGGTCAAGGGCAACTCCTACAAGGAGGACTTCATCTCCGGGGACGCCATTGCCGGGATCGTCTGGAGCGGCGACATCACGCAGATGAACTTCGAGAACGACGACCAGTGGGAGTTCGTGCTCCCCGATGCGGGCGGCACCCTGTGGAGCGACAACCTCATGGTTCCCGTCGGCTCTCCCCGCAAGACCAATGCCGAGAAGTTGATGGACTTTTACTTCGAACCGGAGATCGCTGCGCAGGTGGCGGCCTACGTGAACTTCATTTCCCCGGTCCAAGGTGCCAAGGAGGCGATGGAAAAGATCGACCCCGAGCTGATGGAGAACCCGCTGATCTTCCCCTCCGAAGCCGACCTGGCCAAGGCACACGTCTTCAGGTCCTTGAGTGCCGAGGAAGAAACCAACTTCAACAGCCAGTTCCAGACCGCGATCGGTGCGTAATGCCGCGGCCGCGGATCCCGCTGTACCGGCAGGTGAAATTTACGCACGATCCGTCGCCCTGCATGTATTCGGCGCGGGGAACGAAATACAGAGCCACAACAAGTCCCAGCAATTGATTGGCCTCCGATAATGACAACAACGACCACCATCAAGGACGCGGCCCAGCCCATGGCATCGTCCGGAGCCGACCTACACCTGGGTAATGTCACCAAGCGATTCTCGGATTTCACCGCGGTCGACGACCTGACGCTGACAGTGCCCAGCGGCACGTTCTTTGCCCTGCTCGGACCCTCGGGCTGCGGCAAGACCACCACGCTGCGGATGATCGCCGGCCTCGAACAACCCACCAGCGGAACCATCAGCATCGGCGGCAAGGACGTCACGAAGCTCCCGTCCTTCCAGCGCGAGGTCAATACGGTATTCCAGTCCTACGCCCTCTTCCCTCACATGACGGTGCTCGACAATGTGGCCTTCGGGCTTAAGCGCAAGCGGGTCAGGGAATCGGTCGACCGGGCCAAGGCCGCTTTGGAAATGGTGGAACTCCAACACCTGGCCTCGCGCAAGCCGATGCAGCTCTCCGGCGGGCAGCAGCAGCGTGTGGCGCTGGCCCGCGCACTGGTCAACCGTCCCGCCGTGCTGCTGCTTGACGAACCGCTCGGCGCCCTGGACATGAAGCTTCGCCGGCAAATGCAGGTCGAGCTCAAGTCCATCCAGACCGAGGTCGGCCTGACCTTCATCCACGTGACCCACGACCAGGAGGAGGCCATGACCATGGCCGACACCGTGGCGGTGATGAACAAGGGCAAGATCGAGCAGATGGGTGCCCCGCGCGATTTGTACGGACTGCCCAGGACCGCCTTCGTGGCAAACTTCCTGGGCAAGTCCAACCTCATGCCCGGAACCGTCACCGAGGACCTTGGCGACGCCGTCGCCGTGGACGTTGCGGGCCACCGGCTGGTCATGCCCAAGGACCGGGCCGTGGCCCACAGCGGTTCCGCCGTGGTGGGGGTGCGGCCGGAAAAGATGCGGGTATTGAACCTGCCCGACGACTACTCGCCCAGCGCCAACATGCTCACCGGCACCGTGCTTGACGCCTCGTTCACCGGGGTCAGCACCGAATACCTGGTCGAGGTCCCGGGCATCGGCACCATCGCCACGTTCTCGCAGAACATGGGCCAGGCACCGGCGCAGCGCGGGGACACCGTGCGCATGACCTGGGAACCGGAGTACTCCTTCGGCCTTGACGGGTCCGAAAGGACCACCGAGGGGCAGGACGCGGTATGACCTCCACCGCGGCCCGTACCCGCGGGCGGAAGAACCGGGCCCCCCAGGACCTGCGCAGCGAGGAAGAACTCGTCGCCGAGAGGCGCAAGGGCAGGGTCGGCCTGTACCTCATCATTCCCGGCATGGCCGTCCTGGCCCTGTTCTTCGCGGCACCGGTATTGGTGCTTCTGGGGATGTCGCTCTATGCCCGGCCCCCGGGCGCCGAGATCGGCGAGTTTGTCCCGGCCCTCGAATTCGGCAACTACGCCACGGTCATCGGCGCGTACTGGGACGTCTTCCTGCGCTCGTTCCTCTTCGCGCTCATCGCAACCGTCGCGGCCCTGCTCATCGGCTACCCCATGGCCTACCTCGTGGCGGTTCGCCTCCGCGGGCGGCAGCTGATGCAGGGGATCCTGCTGGTGCTGCTGATCGCGCCATTCTTCTCCAGCTTCATCCTGCGCACCCAGGCCTGGAAACAGATCCTGTCCGACGAGGGACCCGTGGTCACGGTGTTGCGGGCCATCGCGATCCTGCCGGCCGACGGCCACCTCACAGCCACCGCCTTCGCCGTGGTGTGCGGCCTGACCTACAACTTCCTGCCGTTCATGATGTTGCCGATCTACGCCAACCTGGACAGGCTGGACACCAACCTGCTGGAGGCCTCGGGGGACCTCTACGCGAGCCCGCTGACCACCTTCTTCAAGGTGACGCTGCCGCTGTCGATGCCGGGCGTATTTGCCGGCACCCTGCTGACCTTCATCCCGGCCGCCGGCGACTACGTCAACGCCGCCCTACTGGGCAACAACCGGGACACGGCCATGATCGGGCAGATCATTGATTCGCGCTTCTTCAAGGTGGTCGACTACCCCGGGGCCTCGGCGCTGAGCTTCATCCTCATGGTCCTGATCCTTGCGCTGGTCATGATCTACATCAAGCGCTTCGGCACCAAGGAATTGTTCTAGGAAGGCTCGGCATGAGACAAAAATTTGGGCGCTGGTTCATTCCGGTCGCCGGGGGCCTGGCCTTCATCTATCTGCTGGTACCGATTGCCTACATCTTCGTTTTCTCGTTCAACGATGCCGGGCGCACCAACCTCGAGTGGCGCGGATTCACCCTCGATAACTGGAAGAATCCCTGCGGCGCCCCCAACGTGTGCGAATCGCTGGTGAACTCGCTGCAGATCGGCGTGGTTGCCACCCTCTTCGCCACGGTGCTCGGGACCTGCGTGGCCCTGGGCCTGGTGCGCTACAAATTCAGGTTCCGCAACACCGCGGACCTGCTGATCATCCTGCCCCTGGCCACGCCCGAGGTGGTGCTGGGAGCCTCCCTGTTGGCCCAGTTCCTGAACCTGGGATGGGAACTTGGGTTCAGCACCATCGTGATTTCCCACATCATCTTCTGCATGTCCTTTGTGGTGGTCACGGTCAGGGCCCGGGTGTCTTCGCTGGACCCGCGACTCGAGGAGGCCGCCTCCGACCTGTACGCCAGCCCGTTCACCACCTTCTGGAAGGTGACCTTCCCGCTGTTGCTTCCAGGCATCGTCGCCGCGGCGCTGCTATCTTTTGCGATGAGCTTTGACGACTTCATCATCACCAACTTCAACTCCGGAAACTTCTCGACCTTCCCGAAGTTCATCTATGTCTCGGCCACCCGGGGCATTCCGGCCCAGGCCAACGTCATTGGATCGGCGATGTTCATCCTTGCGCTCGTGGTGGTGGTGACCTCACAGGTCATTGCCTACCGCCGGCGAAAGGCACTCGCCGCGCGCTAGGCCGAGCCGGGCACGCGATTTGTGCCACTAACCACCGGTGACAAGGGGCCGGAAGGGGGAAAGCTGGCCGGGCCTATGGAAAGATAGTGCCCATGACTGAACCGAAGTGGCTGACGCCCGTGGAAAGAGAAGCCTGGCTGGCCCTGGTGTCGGTCACGACATTGCTGCCCGCCGCTCTCGACAGCGAGCTTCAGGTCCAGGCGAAGATCACCCTCTTCGACTACACCGTGCTGGCGATGCTGTCGGAGGCACCGGAGCACATCCTGGCCATGAGCGAGCTGGCATCGCGCAGCAGCTCCTCGCTTTCTCGGCTTTCCCACGTGGTCAAGAAGCTTGAGAGCCGCGGATGGGTTGAACGCAGCAGGTCCGCCGAGGATGCCCGCGTGACCATCGCCAAGCTCACGGACGAAGGCTGGGACACGGTCGTTTCGCTGGCCCCCGAACACGTCGAATCCGTGCAGAAGCTGATTTTTCAGGGACTTGACGACCACGATGTCGCGGAATTGGCGCGCATCGGCCGGAAGCTCGTGGGCAGGCTTAATCCCGAACACTGGATCCTGCGGTAGCAAGCGACCGGGCCAATCGGCCCCGTGGCGGTGCGGCCGCACGCGGGAGTGAGGCAGATCGCATGCACGGAACGCCAAAAGGCCTGTTGTCGATTTGGCTGCCGATGTGTTAATCGCCTAGAATGATTAGGCGTTAAGTCGTGCATGCCCAATCGGGTTTGCGCGGTTACCCGTAAAACCGAATATCGTGGTCAATTGAGTAGGGAAAAATACTCACCGACCGCGAGGTTCACCGTCTTTCACGCTAATCAAGGCGCTTCGGTTGGTTCTCACCCAGCCTGGTTACCTTCAAAGTGTGCAGTAATAACGGTGTCACAACTGGTGGCGGGACTCTTACACGCAGATTCAGAGGCAGCAGTTTCCGCTGTATCTGTAAAACGAGTACCGCCAATATTTACTACAACTGAGGAGTGATCATGGCAGCAGTATGCCAGGTGACTGGTGCAGTTCCGAACTTCGGACACAGCATCTCCCACTCGCACCGCCGCAACAAGCGTCGGTTCGACCCGAATATCCAGAAGAAGCGCTACTGGGTTCCGTCCCTGCGCCGCAACGTCACGCTGACCCTGTCGGCAAAGGGCATCAAGCTCATTGACGTTCGCGGTATCGACGCCGTTGTAACCGGACTCATTGCAAAGGGTGTGAAGATTTAGTGGCAAAGGATAAGGACGTACGTCCCATCATCAAGCTCAAGTCGACCGCCGGCACCGGTTTCACTTACGTGACCCGTAAGAACCGTCGTAACAACCCAGACCGCATGGTTCTGAAGAAGTACGACCCGGTAGTCCGCAAGCACGTCGAATTCCGAGAGGAGCGCTAAAGATGGCCAAGAAGTCCATGATTGCTAAGAACGACCAGCGCAAGGTCATCGTTGAGCGTTACGCCGAAAAGCGTGCAACCTTGAAGAAGACCCTGGTTGACCCGAACGCAACCGACGAGGCACGCGAAGAGGCCCGCTTGGGCCTGCAGAAGCTGCCCCGCAACGCATCGCCGGTCCGCGTTCGCAACCGCGACGCCATCGACGGCCGCCCCCGCGGTACGCTCCAGAAGTTCGGTATCTCCCGTGTTCGCTTCCGCGACATGGCACACCGTGGCGAGCTTCCGGGCATCACCAAGTCTTCCTGGTAAATTCCAGAAGCTGTCAAAGGCCTCAACCGTTTCGGTTGGGGCCTTTGGCCATTTAACGAGCCGATGGGTTGCTCGGCCTTCAAGTTTGCTCGACCTTAAATTCTGCCGGTGCGGTGCAACGATCGGCCGGAAATCCAGCGATGGCCAGGCACCTGGTGATGCAAAACCGCGGGAGGCTAGGACGTTTTGCGGGAACCCAACCAGCGGCCGAACCACCCGGTACGTCGTGGCTCAACCGAGACTTCCTGTTCCTGCGCCGCGGCAGATCGCCGTGATTTCCATTCGGCAATTTCGATTTCGACATCCCGCAGGGGCGTAATCACCGGAGGTCCGCCGAGCAGTTGGCGACGAGCATCGAGGACACGGGCATTGAAGTCCTCAAGCAGTTCCCGCACGGCGGCCGGGCTGGCCAGCTGGTCGAGGGCCGCCTCAAGCTCATCGTCTTCCTTGCGCAGCATCAAGGCAGGGGGACCGAGCCCTGTGATTTTCTCTCGCTCGATGAGCCCCTTGACCCACCAGTCCGGATCCGTGGTGGCGCCAAGGCCGGGTATGGGTTTGCCGGCGTAGGCAAGGTTGTCGAAATCTCCGCGCGCGAACGCGGCATCCAAGGCACTGTTGGCGACCTCCCAGACATCGTCCTCGGCGAGGAAACGTGGGATCGCGGCAGCGGCATCTTCCTTCTCGCCAAAGGTCTTCCCGGTGCGCTGGGCGTATTCGTCGGCGGGGACGTGTTCCTCGGCAATGTCCCGGTCCAGGCGATAGCGGGCCGAACGCAGCGATGCCTCACTGTTTTCGTCGAGATTGCGTCGGGCCATGGGTGGCGCACACCTTTCAAAGCGGTTCCGTACCAACACTAACGAGGGCGCGGCAACGGGGCAACGACTACCAGCGGCACGCACCCCATGCCGTTTTGCCGCACTCCTTGCCTGCCGGCACCTCGCCCACACCACGCGTCGGTAGGCTGTGGCGTATGAAGGCGCTTTTCGGTATCGCAACCCTGCTGCTTCTGGTTGCTGCAGCAATTGCCCTGAGCCTGGATCCGCTATGGGGGCTGCTGACCGCCGCTGCGGCGCTGTGCTCCGGCATCGGCTATTTCATCTGCCGACACCAAGCAGGGACCCACCGGCACAACCGCTGAGAACCTATCCGTCGTGGCTTGCGTATGAACGATCGAAGATCATGCTCCGGGACTTCGCCGTCGAGCTCTGCCGCAGGCCGCGGTGGTCGTTGAAAAGCATCCGTACCCTGGGCGCGCATCCCGGAAGCCTTCCCCGTCGCGGAACCGGTGTCATAGGACCCGAGTGGCTGGGACAACGGGCGTTAGCCAATGTCCGGGCCCGCATCGATCACCACGGACCCGGACGCGGCGAAGGCCATCTGGGACGCCGTGAAATCCGCCACCGGAATTTCGATGCCTGGCCGAGGCCGGACGTCGTCCCCGCCACCTTTGCGTGGGGCCGAACCGCCCCCGCCAGGGGTCGCAAACGGAGCGAAAACGGACTCCTGCGGTGTCGGACAAGTCCGAGGGCACCTCGGAGCCCGAGCGTGCTGTTCGTCTCTCTTTGAGGGCAAAAACTGTCGCTGAACGCGAAAAACCTGTCAAAGTTCAAAAAATTCCCGGGAATTCGGCCCAATTCGGGCGTTTCGCGCAGGAACATTTGGTAAGTTCTCACACAGAAGTCCCCGCGAATGCGAGGCGACCCGCGCCGATACCGGGCGGGAAGAGAAGTCCAGGAGGACATACTTTGGCTATGAACCGTAGTGAACTTGTTGCAGCTGTCGCCGAGAAGACCGGCAACTCCCAGGTAGCCGTCAACGGTGTTTTGGATGCAGTGTTCGACGTATTCGTTTCCCAGATTTCCAAGGGCGAGAAGGTCTCGATCCCGGGCTGGCTCGCAGTCGAGCGCACCGACCGTGCAGCACGCACCGGCCGCAACCCGCAGACCGGCGAAGCCATCCAGATTCCGGCTGGCCACTCGGTCAAGCTGACCGCTGGCTCGAAGCTGAAGGCTGCCGTCACCGGCAAGTAGTCTGCGCCCCGCGCAACAGCTTTCAAGCCGCCCCCTGCATCGGTCCACGGACCGAATGCCAGGGGGCGGTTTGGCGTTAACGGGGGCCCTGAATCGAACTCTGGGTTCTACGGTCAGTAGAACCCCGTAGAATGTTTGCTGGAACTTGTAGGCAAGACCTCGGAATCCCTTGGTGGAGGAATCACGGCATGAAGAATCACGGCCTGCGCATCGTGCGTGGCTGGATCGGTGCGCTCCTATGCACTTGCCTTGCGGCTGCCTCCCACACCCTCGTCGACGGCGGCTTGCCGCCGCTGCCGGTTCTGGGACTCCTGCTGTGCATCGGCGCCGTTATCTGCACGGCACTGGCCTCCAGCCGGATCTCGCTGCTGCGCACCTCCCTGGCCGTGATGCTGAGCCAAGGTGCCTACCACGGGGCCTTTGCGCTTTTCGGCCACCAACACCAGGCCTCCGGACTCCTCAATGAAAGCGCCAGTCTCGCCGGGCACGCTGCACACACGCTGACGCTGAACGTGGATCCCTCCGTGGCCGCAGCGGCCGCCGCCGATGCACCGGCTTCCTGGCTGATGCCGCTGGCGCACCTACTTGCGGCGGCGGTGACTGTCGTGGCGCTGCGTCGTGGCGAAATCGCCGCCCGTGCCTTGGCCGACGTTCTCTCCCTGTACGTGCCGCGACTGGTCTTGTTCATTCGCCCCCTGCCGTCCGTGCGCGGCAAGCAGCCGCTCCTCGGTGTCCCTTACCGGTCATTGGTGCTCCGGGACGTGCTGCGCCCCGCCCTGCATCGCCGCGGTCCTCCGCGTGGTCCCGCTTTCGCCTTCTCGTAAAAGCCCCACACCACGATCGCGGCGTAGTCGTGCCGTGAAAGACAGGACCACAAGACCCATGACCCATGTAATCCAAACCCCGCGCACCGCCACCCGGATCGGCGTGCTCTTTGCCGCCGTGTTGCTGTGCCTGATGACCGTCTTCGGCGTCTCCGGCGCGCAGGCGCACGACGAACTGATTGCCTCCACGCCGGCCAGCGGCGAGGTGCTAAAGAGTTCCCCGAAGGACCTCGTGCTCACCTTCAGCGGCGACATCAAGAAGATCGGCACCATCCTCGAGCTGAACGCTGCCGACGGGCAGAAGATCGGGACCACCTTCGCGATCGACCGCCGCGACGTCACGGTCACCCCCGAGGCCCCGCTGGCCAACGGCACGTACACGCTGGTTGCCCGCGTGGTGTCCTCCGACGGCCACCCGATCGCCAAGGACATCGACTTCGAGGTCAAGGACCCCGCAGAGGTCGCCGGCTCCACACCGGCAACCGCCAAGGCCCCCGACGCCAGCGCGCCGGCCGCGGCACCGGCACCGGCGGCCGAAACCGCCGCGACCGCCGACGACACCGCGGACAGCCAGCCCATGGCAGGCATGCCCGCCGGCCTGATCTGGACGATCCTCGCCCTTGCCGGAATCGGCATGGTCGTTCTGGTGCTGCTCAAGGTCCGCCGCCAAACCAAATAGACGGCTGCCCGGCACCGGAACCGCTCGCGGTCCGGCATTGACCGATCGCACCCCTCCC
>NZ_JBIXLN010000026.1:0-74340 GCF_045798555.1 Paeniglutamicibacter sp. MACA_103
ACCCGCGATTTTTTTGTTTCCGGGCGGAAGGTCGCCTGCTATCCCTTGATCGAGGTGATCTCGTTGGGAACCTCGGGCAGGGTGACGCTCTTTGAGACCTTGCCCGCCTTCAGGTCCACGAGGTGCAGCTCCTGGGTGGCAGGCTCGGTGACATAGGCCGTTTCACCGGAGACGTGCACGGTGGGCCGCGGCTGCTGCCAGTCCAGGGGCTCCTCCCAGGCTCCGACCGCGGCGATAGCCCTCTTCTCTTTCCCGGTCTTTGGGTCGTAGACGTGCAGCTTGCCGTCGGTGCCCAGCAGCAGCGCATCACCTTCGGCGCTGCGGGCCAGGGAGCGGAACGAATAGCTGTAGTCGATGTCGACGAGCTTGAGGGTGTTGGCGGCGGTGTCCGTCAGCGAGAAGGTTCGCGGGCGCTCCAGCTCGGCGTCCTTGTCCTTCTTGTAGTCCCCGAGCACCACGCTCGAGGCCTCGGATCCGGCCTGGTTGCCGATCCGCCCGTAGGCATCCGGCGCGTCGAGCTTGGAGATTTTGTCTCCCTTGATGACCAGGATGCCGTCCTGGCAGCCGACGACTATGGCCTCGTTCTTCGCCACGGCCTCGCCGTGGACGCCCGGGCAGTCCCTGGATTCGGCCACGGTGGTGCGCCGGTCCTCGGCGTCCGCGGCGGAGAGCAGCTTGACGGCATTGACGGCCTCCGAAGTGCCGTCGGTGACCAACAATTTCCCGTCCGAGAGCTGCACCGCGACCCCGTGGTGGGCTTCGGGCAACGCCACGTCATCGGTGCGCGGAAGGGCCCCGTTCTCCAGCTTGGCGGAATCGAAGACGTTGATCTTGCCGGTGGCGTCGTCGAAGAGGGCAGTGCGCCCGGCATGGACGACCGCGTGCCCCGGCTTCCCGGCCGGGAACACCAGGTCGGTCAGCGAGGGTTCGGCGGTGTAGTGGTGGGCATGGTCCCCGTGCTTCTCGGACCAGGCCCCGGCGTCCAGGACCTGGAATCCCCCGGAGGTCGAGACGAGGACACGGCGGCCGTCGCCCGCGGGGTTGACGCGGTTGAAGCCTTCCAGCTTGTGGTCCGAGAGGACGGCGCCGTCCCGTGCATTGGCGACCAGCAGTCCCCCGTCGTAGGTGAGCACGAGCCTGGGGGTGGCGGCCCCTGCCTCGGAGACCTTGGTGGTCGGGCTTGTCGCCGGCGCTTCGGGTACGGTTGCGGCCTGGCCCGGCGCGCTGGAGGCGCATCCCGCCAGCAGGGTGCCGGCGGCCATGAGCGCCAGGGCGCCGGTGCCGATGCGCAACCGGCGGGTACTGGCAACGACCTGGCCGCGGCGCTTGGTGATTAATTTTTCGTGTGACATGGAAATCACGGTAAATTAAATGAGAATCATTCACAACAGTGACAGTGACTCGTAACGGTCTTTTACTATTGAGAATGCATCGCATCTAGTATGGGTGGTTAATCGTTGTCACATGCGCCCCGGCCATTGCTTCCGCGCCACCGTGGACACGCGGACCGGCCACCCCTGCACCCTTTACTCGCCGTAGTCGGTGTCCTTCTACGGGTTCCCGGACTTGTCGTAGGTGGTCCAGATCCCCACCTGGCGTCCGCGATCCAGGCGCCCGGAACGCATGCGGGTGCCGTCGATCCTGAACCACTCCCAGTCCCCGTGGAATTCCCCATCCAGGGTGAACCCGCGCGCCCACAAGCTGCCGTCCTTGTGAAGCTTTTCGAAAGGTTGCAGGTCAGGGGCATTGCCCGCGTCGCGACTCGTCATGGCTACATGGTGCCACAGGTGCCCCGCGGGCAGGCTGGCCCCATCCTGCCCGCGTCGAATACCGTGCCCAACAACCCTTGGACTCCGCCCTACCGCTGGGTAGGATCAGCCGCATGCGGCCCCGCCGGTCCACCTGGACGGGACCACACCAACTCGTCACCTTTCTTGAGGGAGAACCAACGTGTCCGAGAAAATTCCCTTGCGGCGCAATGCATTGATCGCCGCCGCAGCATTCACGCTCCTGGCTTCAACGGCCATGACCGCCCCGGCGCAGGCCCAGCCCGCCGGCCCGAACACGCAGGGGCAGGACAACAAGCAGGACAACGCGCCCACCACGACCATCGAGCTGGTGGGCATCAACGACTTCCACGGCCGCATCGAGGCCAACGGCGCCGAGGCCGGGGCCGCGGTGCTTGCAGGTGCCGTCAAGGACTACAAGGACAGGAACCGCAACACGCTCTTCGTATCGGCGGGAGACAACATCGGGGCCTCCACGTTCACGTCATTCTCCCAGCAGGACAACCCGACCATCGATGCACTCGTCGCCGCCGGGCTGGACGTCTCGGCGGTCGGCAACCACGAATTCGACCACGGCTTCAGCGACCTCGTTGAACGCGTAATCCCCCGCTACGGCGCCGGCGATGCAGCCGCCGGAGCCGACTTCGCGCTGGGCGCCAACGTCTATGAGAAGGGAACCAAGAGCCCCGCCCTCAAGGAATACGCCCTGCGGAAACTCAACGGCGTCACCGTTGGCATCATCGGCACCGTCACCGACCAGACCGGCACCTTGGTCACCCCCGCCGGCATCTCCGGGCTCGATTTCGGGGACCAGCTGGAGGCCGCCAACCGGGTGGCCACGCAACTGAGCGACGGTGAGGATTCCAACGGCGAGGCCGATGTCGTGGTGCTGCTGACCCACGAGGGGTCTTCGAGCACCGATTGCGCAGCCATCGGATCCGAGGACACCTCCTACGGGGAGCTGGTCCGCGGGGCATCGCCTCAGATCGACGCCATCCTTTCGGGGCACACCCATGCGGGCTACTCCTGTTCCTACCCGGTGGACGGCTGGGCCAAGGGCCTTGAACGCCCCGTACTGCAGGCACACCAGTACGGCACCACATTGGACAGCCTGAAGGTCACAGTATCCAAGAAGCACAAGCAGGTCGTGGGACTCGACGCGCAGCTGGTGTCGCTGACCACCGTCGGCGACGACGGGGAAGCAGTCCCCCGCTTCGAATCGGTGCCGAAGGTCGCCGAGATCGTCGAGGCCGCAACGGCCCAGGCAGAGATCGTCGGCGCCCAGAAGATCGGGGCCATCAGCGCGAGCATCACCCGCGGCGGAACCGCCGGGTCCAACCGCGGCGTCGAGTCCTCGCTGGGCAACCTGGTGGCCGACATGCACCTGTGGGCGACCTCCAACGACACGTTCGGCGGAATTCCCGCCCAGATCGCCTTCATGAACCCCGGGGGCCTGCGTGCGGACCTGCTCTTTGGGACCGATGGCACCGTCACCTACAAGGACGCAGCCTCCGTCCAGCCGTTCGGCAACACGCTGTTCACCATGGACCTGACAGGCGCCCAGATCAAGTCGGTGCTCGAGGAGCAGTGGCAGCCGGAGGGGTCCAGCCGCCCCAAGCTGCACCTCGGGATCTCCGAGGGCTTCGGCTACACCTACGACCCGAACGCCGCCCGCGGCGAGCACATCCTGTCCATGAGCTACCAGGGCGAGCCGATCGCCAACGACGCGGTGTTCCGGATTGTCACCAACTCGTTCCTGGCGGCGGGCGGAGACAATTTCTCCACCTTCACCGAGGGCAGCAACGTGGCAGATTCCGGCCAGATCGACCTGGTCGCCTGCATCGGGTACTTCCAGGCCCACCCGCTGGTGGACCCCGCCCCCTTGGGCCGGGCACAAGTAGCCCAGTAACCGGCACGGCCACAGCGACCTTCCGCCCCCGGGAGCGGGAGGTCGCTGTCGCATGTTGGGACGAAACGGAACCCGCGATCCCCTGTGCACGCGGCATCCCGCGCCGAACGCGGGACGCCGTTGCCCCGGCCAGTCGAGGCGGCCTCCCCACTGGCTCTGATTCATTGTTTGTGACATTTTCACGTCATAATAAGCTGTGTCGTTTTGGGAACCGGAGCCTTCAAACCGGTGCCCGATCCGGCGCCTGAGGGTCCAGCAGACCCCGGATCAACGACCGCGGCAGGGACTTGGTCCAGCCAGCCAATCAACCGGGAAGCAATCCGTGCATCAGAAACGCTGTGTCTTGGGACACGCAAGAATAAGGTCACTCATTCAATTCCCTACGGCTCACGACGGCGAATTCGGAGCACGGAATGACCTGGGGTATGGTCAACCGCCCCTGGCGGGACCACGCCGGGCCTCCTTTGCACCGATACACCGGGCCACCGCGGCCCCGGCCCGGCGTCGGGGACGCTCCGAGCACCGCCCGGCCATTGTGAGCCAGCTCGCACCAAGGGCCCTTGGTGGTGTTGCATGACACGCATGAGCAGACTTTCCGTAGAACTTGAACCCGAAGCGGCGGCGCAGCGCGAAACCGCGAATGCTGCCGGCGCCAATCCCACCAAGCATGAGAACGAACTCAAGCGCGGGCTAAGCAGCCGGCACCTGCAGATGATCGCCATCGGCGGCGCGATCGGCACGGGACTCTTCGTTGCCTCGGGCGGCACGATTTCCCAGGCCGGCCCGGGAGGCGCCTTGGTCGCCTACGCCCTGGTCGGCCTGATGGTGTTCCTGCTGATGCAGTCCTTGGGCGAAATGGCGGCCAAGATCCCTGTCGCCGGCTCCTTCCAGACCTTTGCCACGCGCTTCGTCTCCCCTTCCTTCGGGTTCGCGATCGGCTGGAACTACTGGTTCAACTGGGCCATCACGGTGGCCGCGGAGCTGGTCGCCGCCGGCATCATCATGGACTTCTGGCTGCCGGGGGTCCCGGGCTGGATCTGGGCCGGAATATTCCTCGTCGTGCTGACGGGACTCAATGCGCTTTCGGCCAGGTCCTTTGGCGAAAGCGAATTCTGGCTCTCGCTGGTCAAGGTTTCCGCCGTGGTGCTGTTCCTGATCGCCGGCGTGCTCATGATCGTCGGCATCTTCGGGGAGAACTCCCTCGGGCTCAGCAACTGGCAGAACCGCGAGGACGTCTTCCATGGTGGATGGGTTTCGATCATTTCCGTCTTCATGATCGCCGGCTTCTCCTTCCAGGGCACCGAGCTGGTCGGCGTGGCCGCCGGCGAGGCAAAGAACCCCCGGCGCGAGGTGCCCCGGGCGATCCGCAACGTCTTCTGGCGCATCATGATCTTCTACATCGGCGCCATCTTCATCATCGGTTGCCTGATCCCGTTCGCGGACCCGAGCCTGCTCGCCTCCGGCGAAGCCGACGTGGCCGCTTCCCCCTTCACCCTGGTCTTCGAGCGCGCAGGCATCGCCTTTGCCGCCTCGCTCATGAACGCGGTCATCCTCACCGCGATCCTCTCGGCGGGCAACTCCGGGCTGTATGCCTCGACCCGCATGCTGTACTCCATGGCCCATGACGGCAAGGCCCCGAAGATCTTCGGCCGAACAAACTCGCGCGGCGTTCCCATTCCGGCGCTGCTGGCCACCGCCGCGGTGGGACTCTTCGGATTCCTCTCCGCGATCGTCGGCCAGGGTGCCGCCTATGCATGGCTGCTCAACGTCTCGGGCCTGTGTGGCTTCATCGTCTGGGCGGGGATCGCAATCTCGCACTACCGGTTCCGGCGCGGGTTCCTGGCCCAGGGCAACAAGGTCAGCGACTTGCCCTACCGGGCGTCGTTCTTCCCGATCGGTCCGCTGCTGGCGTTCGCCGTGCTGATTCTGGTGATTGCCGGGCAGAACTACGAGGCGGTCGTTGCCGGGCGCGGCATGGAGGTGCTCTCCTCCTACATCGGGTTGCCGATCTTCCTGGGGCTGTGGCTTGTGCACCGGCTTGTCACCAAGTCGAGGGTCGTGCCGTTGCTCGAGATGGACCTGGCCGCACCCCAGGACGTCGAAGACGAGATCGCGTCCAAGGTCTAGCCCGAACGGCATCCCGCCGGGGAACCTACTGCACGCGCTGCGGGGATCCCCGGCGATAGCCGCTGGCCACCACGCCGAGCCAGAGCTGGACGCCGGCAACGAGGATCAGCAGCAGCAACGGCAGGGTCCAGTCGCCGCTGAGCGAGTACAACAGCCCCATGCCGAACGGCCCGCTGGTGGCCACCAGATATCCGACCGACTGGGCCAGCGTGCTCATCGCGGTGGTTTCCTCCGCGTTGTCCCCGCTGTATGAGATCACCAGCAGCACCAGGGGGAACACGGAGAACCCGATTCCCATGGCCACCGCGCACAGCCAGGCCAACGAGAGGGGCAGCCACACCAGGCCCCCGAGCCCGGCGGCAACCATGACCGAACACATGATGAAAGCTCCGCGCAGCATCCCGTGCTTGTTGACGAGCCAGAGGGAGAGCATGGTTGCGGGGATCGTCATGGCCTGCAATATCCCGAGGATGATCCCGGCGTCGGCCGGGGCCATGGACCGGGAGATCAGGATGCTGGGCAGCCAGCTCATCATGGCGTAGGCCATCAATGCCTGCACGGTGAAGAGCCCGGTGATGACCAACCCGCGCCGGGTACGGATGAGCGAAAGCGGGCTGACACCCGATGGCGACGGCGCGGCCGCCCTCTCCGAGCGGGCCATGACCATGAAGGGCAGGAAGGCGAGCACTGCGGCCAGCGCCAGGAAGCTCCAGGTGGCAAGGCCCAGCGTGGGGGAACCGGCGGCCAGTGCCAACGGGACGCTTAATGCGGAGGCGGCGGTGGCGCCCACCGACATCGTGATCGTGTACATCCCGGTCATCATCGAGGTCTTCTCCGCAAAGTTCTCGCGGATAAACGACGGCATGGCCACATTGCACAGCGCGATGCCGCACATGGCGGCCACCGTTCCGGCCAACAGGGCCCAGGTGGTCGGCAGCGCCCTGAAGGCCAGCCCGGCGGCAAGCACGCCCAGGGCCAGCAGTATCGTTCCGGAGAGGCCAAGTCGCCGGGCCAGCCAGGCCGTCGCCATTCCGGCCACGGCAAAAACCAGGGTGGGGATCGAGGGCAGCAGCGCCGTGACGAACGGGCCGTAGCCCAGGAATTCCTGCAGGTCCAGAAAGAGCGGCGAGGCGCTGGTGATGCCCGCGCGCAGGTTCAGCCCGACCAAGATCACGGCCAGCAGCGACAACACCATGAATCCACGGGGCGCCGAGCGTGGCATCGGTCGGGAACCGTGGGTTTCAGCTGTCGGGTTATCCTTCTTGGGCATGCTCACAGGGTACTGGGCAAGTCCATTCCGAAGCCTGCGGACCGGGAGCAAGGTTGCTCACACCGCGGCCGCATACCGGGAATCCACCGAGGTGCTGCCTCCCATCCGCAAAGGGGTTGCAGAACGTGGCACGGCCCCGTGGACGGTTGCCGTTTCCCGTGGCCCCGGCTCCGCGATACGGGCCTAGGTGGCTTGCGGGTCCCCGGAAAGCCACAGACGCACTTGCTCCGCGGCGGCCTCAAGAGTGGCCAGGGCCTCAGGCAGATTCAGCCGCGCCATGAGCAGCGCACTCATGGTCAGCCCGGCGACAATGCGGGCCCGGGAAAGAACCAGCGCTTCGGTTTGCATCGGGTCAGCCGCGCGCAGGGCGCCGGCAACGCCGTCCCGCAACTCGATCTGGTAGCCATCGATCAGGAGCCTCAACGCCTCGTCGTTTCCCGCGATGCCCGCCGCGGTGTTCAGCAATAGGCATCCTCGGCTCGTGGTCCGATCCGCGGACTTCACCAGGGCATCTGACAATGACGCCAAGTAGTTCGAAACGCCCAGGGCGGGTTGCGTGGCGCTGTGCAACAGGTTCAACCGAGGTCGCAGGATCGTCTCCATGTAATCCTGGATCACCGCATCAAACAGGCCCCGCTTGGAGCCAAAGCCATGATAAATGCTTGAACGGCCCAGGCCCGTGGCGGACTCAAGATCCGCGATCGATGTTGCATCGAATCCCTTCTCCCAAAAGACGCGCCGGGCATCGCCGAGTGCCTTGCCGGTATCGAATTCTTGCGTTCTGGCCATGGAACCCGAACCCCCTATTTTGTGTAACGGTCGTTCCAGTATATATTGGAATGAGCGTTACACAATCACATTTCCGACCAAGGGGCGCTCCAGATGTTGTTGACAACCATGATTTTCGCCGGCCTGGCCGCCGCGGTCCATGTGTACATTTTTGTATTGGAGTCCCTGCGCTGGGACTTCCCTTCCACCCGCAAGGCCTTCGGGATCAAAACGGACGCCGAGGCAAGCGCGACCAAGCCGCTGGCCTTCAACCAGGGGTTCTACAACCTGTTCCTGGCCGTCCTCACGGTTGCCGGCATGGTCTTTGTACTTGCATCGTCTACGACGGTCGGAGCAACGCTGATCTTTGCAGGCACGGGCTCGATGGTGGCGGCGGGCCTGGTCCTGCTCCTTTCCTCGCCCAAGCTTGCCCGCGCGGCAATGCTCCAGCTCGCTGCGCCCGCCTTGGCCATTGTTTTTGGCGTGCTTGCCTTCGCTCGCTAAGTCCCCCGGTTATCCCTCTGAAAAGGAGCTCCGACTTCATGTCCACTTCCACCAGCACCCAGATCCACCTGGCCAGCCGCCCCACCGGGTGGCCGACGGACTCGAACTTCAGCACCGTCGCGGTGGAACTGCCCGGCCTCGCCGAGGGCGAGATCCGGGTGGCCAACGAATTCATATCCGTTGACCCCTACATGCGCGGGCGCATGAACGACGCAAAGTCCTACGCTGCGCCGTATGCGCTCAACGACGTCATGACGGGCGGCGCGGTCGGCCGCGTGGTCGAATCACGCGCGGACGGATTCACCGTTGGCGACCCGGTGCTGCACCAACTGGGATGGCGGGATGTCTCCCAGGGCGCAGCAAGCCATTTCCGCGTGGTGCACGAGATTCCGGGCCTGCCACTGTCCGCCCACCTCGGCATCCTGGGCATGACTGCCTTCACGGCCTATGTGGGCTTGCTCGAAATCGCCGGGCTCAAGGGCGGCGAAACCGTATTCATCTCCGGTGCTGCGGGGGCCGTGGGAAGCGCGGCGGGACAGATTGCGCGCCTCAAGGGAGCCAAGCGCGTCATCGGGTCCGCCGGAAGCGATGCGAAGGTCGAGCTGCTGACCGAAAAGTACGGCTACGACGCCGCCTTCAACTACAAGGACGGACCCGTCCGCGGGCAGTTGCACGAAGCGGCTCCGGAAGGCATCGACGTTTATTTCGACAATGTGGGTGGCGAACACCTGGAGGCCGCACTGGATTCATTCAACCCCGGCGGTCGCGGCGCCCTGTGCGGAGCCATCTCCGTGTACAACTCGACGAAGGCCCCGGTGGGTCCGCGAAACATGAGCAACATGGTGACGCGGGGACTGAACCTCAAGGGGTTCACCGTGGGGAACTATGCGGAGCACTACCCGGCGTTCATGGCCGACATGTCCGAATGGATCGCCCAGGGGAAGATCGTTTTCGACGAAACCATCGTCGAGGGCCTGGAGAACGCTGTTGATGGATTCCTGGACCTGATGCGCGGGGCCAACACCGGCAAGATGGTCATCAAGCTCTAACGGGCCGGGAAGCCGGTCAGAGTTGCCGTGATTCCGTGTAGAACCATTCAATGTGTTCGCGCAGCAGCTTTGCCGCCATCGAGCCGTCGCCACTCGCGACCGCCGTGTGGATGCCGTGGTGCTGGGCCCGAAGGACCTTGGCGATATTCTGCCAGGCGGCGTCGCTGGCCACCGATTCACTGACATAGTCGCTGATCGACAGGCGCAGCGATTCCATCATGGCCTCGATGACGGCGTTGCCGGCCAGGGACGAGAGCAACACATGGAATTGGGAATCGAGGTCGTGGAATTCCTCGCGGTCCAGGCCCGGTGAGTCCATGGCCTCAAGCAACTCGCCCGTCTTCCGCAGCACCTGGGCGCTGCGTTCGGGGTTGCTGCCCAGGTCGGCGGACTCGGCGGCCCAGGTTTCCAGCAGGATGCGGGACTCGACGATGTCTGCAACCGAAAGCTGGCGCGAGGCAACGTGAAGCCGCAGTGTCGCCGAAAGGCCAACGGCAGGATCGGAAATGACCACGGCACCGGAGTTGGGCCCGGACCCGGAGGACGTGCGCACCACGCCCATGGCGTCAAGAATGCGGATGGCGTCGCGGACCGAGGCCCGGGAGATCCCATGCGATTCGGCCAGGGACCGCTCGCCCGGCAGCTGGTCGCCGATCTTGATCTTTCCCGAGCGCAGGTCGGCTTCGATGCTGGTCAGGACAGTCTCGTAGGCGCGGGCCGGTTGCGGCGAATTCTTTGCTTTGCTTCTCACTGCTTCTTGTCCCCATGGTCATTGCTCATGTGTGGCCCTTGACCGCACGACGAATCATTCAAGCCTAATGGGTTGCGGAGCCGGCGACGGCCCCGTGTTTCGGCGATATTCTTCGCCGACGCACGGGGCCGCTTGCCGGCCGTCGCGGCCGGTGTTGCAGGGCCCGCGTTACGGGGTCGGCAACATCCAGCCCAGGATTGGCGTGGACTGCAGGTACACGAGCACACACAGCACCAGCAGCATGCCCACGGACCAGCCGGCAACCTTCTTCAGGATGACCGATTCCTTGCCTTCCATGCCCACCGCGGTGGCGGCAATGGCCAGGTTCTGCGGGGAAATCAGCTTGCCCACCACGCCACCGGAGGTGTTGGCGGCAACCAGCAGGTTCGGGTCGATTCCGGCGTTGATGCCTGCGGTCTGCTGCAGCTTCGCGAACAGCGCATTGGCCGAAGTGTCCGAACCAGTGACGGCCGTGCCGATCCAGCCCAGCATCGGGGACAGGAAGGCAAAGAACGCGCCGGTTCCCGCGAGCCAGGTGCCGATGGTGATGGTCTGGCCCGACAGGTTCATGACGTAGGCCAGGGCCAAGACGGAAAGGATCGTCGTGGCTGCCCACCGCATGTTGTAGATGGTGCGCCCGATTTCCAGCACGGCTTCCGAGACCTTGATCTTGTACTTTCCCCCGTCGTCATTGAGGGAGTAGACAATGGCGACAATCAGACCGGTGATCAGCAGCAGGGTGCCGGGGTTCGAGAGCCACTGGAAGTTGTAGATCGTCGAGGAAACGGGCTTGCCCTCGCCGTTGAGGACGTGGCCGTAGAGCAGGGGCCACTGGATCTTCACGTCGGTGGAGGCCAGCGCGCCGGGGATGTTCACGCCCAGCTTCCAGAGCTTGGCAATGCCGAAGACGACGATGACCAGCAGGTAGGGGAAGAGTGCCAGGAACGTGGGTCCAACTTCCAACTTTTGCTCGTGTCCGCGGTAAGCGGTGGCCGATCCGGCGCTGCCGCCCTTGCCTGCATGCTTACCTGCGTGCTGCACTCCCTCGGCGGCTTCGCCCACAAGGACGCGGGCACGGGCCTCATCGCGGCCCTTCGGGGTCCAGAAGCGCAGGAAGATCACGGCGGCACCCAGGCCGGCGAGCGAGGCGACGATGTCGGTGAGTTCGTAGGAGAAATAGGTGGCGCAGAGGAACTGGGCCACTGCAAAGGAACAGCCAATGACCAGGGCTGCGGGCCAGACTTCCTTGACGCCTCGCTTGCCGTCAAGAATGAACAGCAGCAGGGTCGGCACGAAGATGGCCAACAGCGGAGCCTGGTGGCCGACGACGGCGCCGATGTGGTTTGCGTCCAAGCCCGTCAGGCCGGCTGCGGTGGTGATGGGGATTGCCACGGCACCGAAGGCCACCGGAGCGGTGTTGGCAACCAGCACCGCGGCGGCCGCACGCAGCGGGGCCATGCCGAGGGCCAGCAGCATCGTCGCGGTGATGGCCACCGGTGCGCCGAAACCGGCCAGTGCCTCGAGCAGGCCACCGAAGCAGAAGGCAATCAGGATGGACTGGATGCGGATATCGCCGCCGCCGATCACGTCAAAGACGCGACGCAGATCCTCAAAACGGCCCGAGACGACGGTGACTTGGTAGAGCCAGATCGCCATGATGACGATCCAGACCACCGGGAAGGCCCCGAAGACCGCGCCCAGTACCCCCGACATCAAGGCCATGCCCAGGGGCATCTTGAAGACAAAGATTGCGACCAGGATGGCAACAAGCAATGAGGTAAGGCCGGAAACGTACGCCTTGGCCTTGACGACTGCCAGCATGACGAAGAACGTCAGCAGCGGCAGCAGGGAAATAATGGCCGAAAGCGCAATGCTTCCTGCCAGCGGATCGGTGGTGGGTGTAAAGGTGTCCACTGGGCGTCCTTCGCGTTGGGAGTGGATCGCGGATAAGGGTGGTTCTTGGTGGACGCCGGTAGACATCCGTGGTCGGACCACTATGGTCCGACCACACCAGCATAACCCAAGGCGTAGCGAAATGGTGAGTGGTGTCACAAAATTTTTTTGCCCCGGCTTCCGGGTGGACGTGGGCCCGATCACGTCCTAGTATGGTCAGACCACATCAATTCCTCGGCTGAGCACGCCGGAAGGATCACTGAATGAAAATCGCACTTTTCGCCACCTGCATCGTTGACGCCATGTATCCGCAAACTGCTCGCGCCACGGTCAAGATTCTCGAACGACTGGGCCACGAGGTCGTCTTCCCCACCGGGCAGGCATGCTGCGGCCAGATGCACATCAACTCCGGCTACATGGACGAGGCACTCCCCGTGGTCACCAACCACGTGAAGGCCTTCGAGGCCGAAACCTACGACGTGGCCGTTGCCCCGTCTGGATCCTGCGTTGCCTCCGTCAAGCACCAGCACCCGGTCCTCGCCGAGCGCTGCGGGGACACCGCCCTGAAGGCACGCGCCGAGGCCGTGGGCGCCAAGACCTACGAGCTGTCCCAGTTGCTGGTCGACGTCCTCGGCGTGACCAATGCCGCCGAACAGCTCGGCTCGCATTTCCCGCACAAGGTCACCTACCACCCGTCCTGCCACGGCATGCGGTCGCTGAAACTGGGCGACCGGCAGCTGGACCTGCTCAAGTCCGTGAGTGGCATTGAGTTCGCGGACCTGCCCGAGGCCGACCAGTGCTGCGGTTTTGGCGGCACCTTCTCCCTGAAGAACGCGGACGTTTCAACCGCAATGCTTCAGGACAAGGCCAGGAACATCGAGTCCACCGGCGCCTCGCTGTGCGCCGGCGGCGACGCCTCCTGCCTCATGCATATCGGCGGCGGGCTCTCGCGCACCAAGTCGGATGCGACGACGCTTCACTTTGCCGAGATCCTGGCAAGCACCATTGACGAGCCGGTCTCGGTGACCGGCGAGATCCTCGTAGGAAAGGCGGGCGTGCGATGAGCAACGTCTTCATGGGCATGCCGACCCTTCCGGTCTTCGGCGACGGCAACCTCCACATCGAGGAACCGTTTCCGGCAGCCGCGCACCGCGAACTGGGCAACACCCAGATGCGTGCCAACCTGCGCCACGCCACCCACACCATTCGCGACAAGCGCCTGAAGGTCGTCGCCGAGCTTCCCGACTGGGAGGAACTGCGCGACGCCGGCTCCGCCACCAAGAACCACGTCATGTCCAACCTGCCGGCGCTGCTGGAGGAGTTCGAAACGAACTTCACCGCACGCGGCGGCGTGATCCACTGGGCCCGCGACGCCCACGAGGCCAACCGGATCGTCGCGGACCTGATCCGCGAGCAGGACACCACCGAGGTCGTCAAGGTCAAGTCCATGGCCACCCAGGAGATCGGGCTCAACGAATACCTCGAGGAACAGGGCATCTCCGCCTTCGAGACCGACCTGGCCGAGCTGATCGTCCAGCTGGGACACGACAAGCCCAGCCACATCCTGGTGCCGGCCATCCACAAGAACCGCACCGAGGTGCGCGACATCTTCCTCAAGGAGATGCCGAACGTGGACCCGAACCTCACCGACGAACCGCGCCTGCTGGCCATGGCCGCCCGCGAACACCTGCGCCGCAAGTTCCTCTCCGCCAAGGTCGCCATCTCCGGTGCCAACTTCGCGCTGGCCGATTCAGGCACCCTGGCCGTGGTCGAATCCGAGGGCAACGGCCGGATGTGCCTGACGCTGCCCGAAACCCTGATCACCGTCATGGGCATCGAAAAGCTGCTGCCCGCCAAGGACGACCTCGAGGTCTTCATGCAGCTGCTTCCGCGTTCCTCCACCGGCGAGCGCATGAACCCGTACACCTCGCTGTGGACCGGGGTTACCGAGGGCGACGGACCGCAGAACGTGCACCTGGTGCTGCTGGACAACGGACGCACCGCGGCCCTGGCCGACAAGTACGGGCGCACCGCGCTGAACTGCATCCGCTGCTCGGCCTGCATGAACGTGTGCCCGGTCTACGAGCGCACCGGCGGCCACGCCTACGGATCCACCTACCCGGGCCCGATCGGCGCGATCCTCACCCCGTTGCTCACCGGCATCAAGTCCGAGGAGAATAGCTCGCTGCCCTACGCGTCCTCACTCTGCGGCGCCTGCTACGACGCCTGCCCGGTGAAGATCAATATCCCCGAGATCCTGGTGCACCTGCGCGGGGAGGACGTGGATTCAAAGCGCGGGGCAAAGAAGCTTCCGAGCCAGATGGACCTGATGATGAAGGGCGGGCAGTGGGCGTTCTCCTCCGGGAAGCACCTGGGCCTGCTGGAGAAGGGTTTGCCGCTGGGCAAGCTCGCGGGGGGACGCGACAAGAAGATCAAGCGCCTTCCCGGCATCGCGGCCGGCTGGACGCAGTCCCGCGACATCCCCGCTCCCCCGTCCCAGTCGTTCCGCGACTGGTGGAAGAAGGACCACGAGCCGGTTGCCCCCATCAACGAGCAGGAGAAGCTGACCAAATGAGTGCCAAGGAAGAAATCCTCTCCCGCATCACCTCCGCCCTGCGCGATGCCCCGGCACCGGGACCGGTCCCCCGCGAGTACCGGATGTCCTCGGACATGCCGGAGGCCGAGCTCATTGAGCTGCTGGTCGACCGGCTCGAGGACTACAAGGCGCACGTGGACGTCGTGGAATCCGGGCAGCTGTCGGCGACCATTGCCGAACGCCTGAAAGACGCCGCCAGCTATGTGGTGCCGCACGGCATCGACGAGACCTGGCTTGTCGATGCCGCGCTGGCCAACGACCCGCGCCGCCGCAACGATGCTCCGGGCGCCGTGCTGAGCGTGGCCGAGTTGGACGGCACCAGCGCGGTGCTCACTTCCTCGGCCGTGTCCATCGCCGAGTCCGGCACCATCGTGCTGGACGGCAGCGGCGACCAGGGCCGCCGCGCGATCTCGCTGGTCCCGGACCACCACGTGTGCGTGGTCCCGGTCTCCACGATTGTGCGCCTGCTCCCCGAGGCGCTGCCGCGCATGGACATCACCCGCCCGCTGACCTGGATCTCCGGTCCCAGCGCGACCAGCGACATCGAGCTCGAGCGCGTCGAGGGCGTGCACGGCCCGCGCCAGCTGGACGTCATCATCGTCAAGGGGCTCTAGGCCCTCAACCACGAAAGCGGTTCCGCGGCTCACACGTATTCGTGCACCGCGGAACCGCTACTCGCGTTGAGGCCGTTAGACTGCGATCCCGTGAACGGGTGCCACGGCACGAAGCCGGCCGAAGCTAGTCGGATGCCGTCCACGCGTCACGTTTGTCCTGCACCGCGAATGAGGTTCACCCCGCGATTTGCACCGGCCCCGAGGAACGAGCCGCCGGCCGGCTCGTTCCCCGGTGAGTCCGACAGGCAGACGGTTATCGTTTGCCGTTGACCATCTGCGGCACGTTCAGCGGGTTGGCATCTTGCAGCGCCTCGGGAAGCAGGCCCTGTGGAAAGCCCTGATATGCCACGGGGCGCAGGAAGCGAGAGATCGCCGCGGTGCCCACGGAGGTGCTGCCCACGGATGTGGTTGCCGGGTACGGGCCGCCATGCTGCTGCGCGTAGGTCACCGAGACGCCAGTCGGCCACTGATTCCACAGCACGCGGCCTGCCTTGCGGGAGAGCACCTCGATCAGGTCGGCGACCTCGCAGTTTTCGGTGCCCACGAGGGTGGCTGTCAGCTGGCCCTCGAAGCTTTCGGCCAGGGCAACGAGTTCCGACTCGTCGGTGTATTCGACGACCAGTGCGGTCGGGCCGAAGCACTCGGTCTGCAGGGACTCCGGGTGTGCCAGCAGGTCGTTGGCGCTGGTGAGCAGCAGGGTCGGGCTCGGCGGCTCGGCCAGCGGGTTCGAGCCCTGGGCCAGGACCTGGACCTTTTCGTGGCCCTGCAGGGCCCCAAGCACCTCGACGTAGCCGGCCTGGATGCGCGCGTTGAGCAGCGCTGCCGCGGCCGGAAGTTCGATGGCGCGCAGAGTTTCCACGATTTCCGATCCGCGCGGGACGAAGATCGTTCCCGGTTTGGTGCAGAACTGTCCGGCGCCCATGGTGAAGGAAGCGACGAATTCGCGGGCGATCGCGGCGCCGCGCTCGGCCGCAGCGGCGGCGGTGACGAAGACGGGGTTGTTGCTGCCGAGCTCGCCGTAGAACGGGATCGGCTCGGGCCGGGCGTTGGCCATGTCGAAGAGCGCGCGGCCGCCGGGGATCGATCCGGTGAAGCCCGCTGCCTTGACGCGGGGGTCCTTCAGCGCGGTGGCGCCGGCCTCGGTGCCCATGACCAGGGCGAAGACTCCGGCGGGGACACCGGCCGCCACTAGCGCCTCGGTGATGGTGGCGGCCGTGGCCATCGAGAGTTCCGGGTGGCCAGAGTGTGCCTTGAGGATGACGGGGTTGCCGGCGGCCCATGCGGAGGCGGTGTCTCCCCCCGCCACGGAGAACGCGAACGGGAAGTTGCTGGCCGCAAACACGACGACGGGCCCCATGGGCTCTAGCACGCGGCGCAGGTCCGGGCGGGGCGCGCCCATCGGCCACTGAGCGTCGGCGTGGTCGATACGGGCGTCCAGGTACGCGCCGTCGCGCAGCACCTCTCCGAAGAGGCGCAGCTGGAAGGTGGTGCGCTTGAGCTCGCCGGTCAGGCGGGCCTGCGGCAGGTTGCTCTCCTCCATGGCGATCGGGATGAGGGTGCTTGCTGCGGTGTCAAGGGCGTCCGCAACCTGGTCCAAGACCTCGGCACGCTCGGACGGGCGCAGGGCGGCCCACGAGGATGCTGCCTGCTGGGCTGCGACGAGGATTTCCTCGAGCTCGGTGGCGGTCGTCGGTGTGACGGTGATGGTGCTCGTCATGATGGGGTTCGTCCTTTCACGGGGGGGGAATTCGGTGGTGACCCGCCGGTCAGAGCCCGGGGGTCAAAACTTTGCGTTCGGTCAGGAGTCCTGGGGCTGCCGGGAGTCCAGGGTACTTATCTCTCCCAGGGTCAGCGGGGCCGCGACGGGGCGCTTGGCGAAAGCCGCAAACGAGGCTTGTTCGGCCCCGGCATCCTCGGTGCACTTGGAGGAGAGGCAGGAGGCGGCATAGCCGCAGACCCTGCCCTGGCACCAGCCCATCCCGGCGCGGGTGAAGGACTTCATGGTGCGCGCATCCGTGGCGCCCAGGGTGTCGCGAGCGTAGACGACCTCGGCGTGGCTAACCTCCTCGCACCGGCACACCAGGGTGTCGTCAGTGAGCAGGTCATCCCACTTTTCGGGGACGGGGTGCGCCCGATGCATGGCCCCGGCGAACCGGCGGTGGCGCTGGATCAGCCGTGCTGTGCCGGCGCTTGGCACCTCGCCATTGGCCGCGGCGGCCCCCGCAACGAGTCCCTCGGCAACGGCCAGTACGGCCCCGCCGACGCCCGTCACTTCACCGGCAAGGTAAAGGCCCGGCACGTTAGACGCCTGTTGGTCGTCGACGACGCATACCAGGGAGCCGTCGGCGTCGATGCGGGTCATGGCCCCCAGGGCAACGGCGAGTTCGACCTGCGGGGTGAAGCCCCAGCCGAAACCAACGACGTCCACATCCTCAAGCAGCAGGTCAGTTCCCGCAATCACGGCTCCCTCGGCGTCTACCTTGGCGATGCGCACCGAGGATGCGCTGGACTCCCCCAGCACCTCGGTGACAACCGTGCGCGTGCGGTAGCGTATGCGTTGCCTGGCAAAGACGGCAGCGTATTCCGCACCCTCGAGGGCCTTGCCCGGAACGCCGCTTGCGGCGCCCAGATGCGGCAGCCAGTTGGCCAGCGAGGAGGATTCGCACACTGCCACGACCTTGCCGCCGGCCTCGGCGATGTTTGCGGCGACCGGCAGCAGGAAGGGCCCTGTTCCTGCCACCACAAAGCGCTTGCCCGGCACGGCTCCGTTGGCCTTGATGAACGCCTGGATCCCGCCGGCAGCCATGACGCCGGGCAGTTCCCATCCCGGCACCGGCAGCTGGCGGTCGTAGCCGCCGCTGCAGGAAACCAGCTTGTCGGCGCGCACCGTTGCGGTGTCGATTGCGGTGCCGGTGGCGGGGGTCAGTCGCAGCACAAAGCGACCTGCGTCCTCACGCTCGACCATCCACACCTGGGTGTTGGGCAAGTATCGCAGCGAGCCGCGTGAGACGGCGTCGTCAAAGCGTGCCCGCAAATCCAGGTAGGTCTTCCAGTCGTGGTGGCCTTGGCCATCGGGGTCCGGGAATACGGATTCGGGACGGTGGCGCCAGAACTGGCCGCCGGGCTGGGCGCCGGCGTCGAGGACGACGACCCTTGCATCGCGTTCGGCCGCGGCAACTGCAGCGGACAGGCCGGCTGGGCCGGCACCAATGACCGCTACGTCGAAGGCAATTTCCTCGTGGGAGCTCATGCGTCGAAGTCCCCTTCAATGTTCATGGAGTCGCAGGCCTCTACCAGGCAGGCACGCTGGTTGGGTTGCCCGTCGATGGTGACCAAGCAGTCGTAGCAAGCACCTATACCGCAGAACAGGCCGCGCGCCTTTCCCTCGTTGCGGGTGGTGCGCCAGGCCTTGATGCCCTCGCCCATCAGGATGGCTCCGACGCTCTGGCCGGCATCGGCCGTCACCCGGGCGTTGTTGAGTGTCACGGTGATCCGCCGCGGTGTGGTGCTCATACTGCTGACTCCTGTGGGACTTTTCCGGTCGGGGTGAATGCGCCGAAGCGTTCGGGGGCGAAGGGCGCCAGTGACATGTCGGGGACCAATCCGGCCAGGGCCTGTGCCACGAGCTTTCCGGTGCCGGCGGACAGACCAATGCCCGCGCCTTCGTAGCCGCTGGCGTGCCAGAGGCCTGGCGCACGCGGGTCGTGCCCGATGACCGGCAGGTGGTCCGGGCAGTAGGGGCGAAAGCCGTGGTAATGGCGGATGATCCGCGTCTTCTCCAGGAACGGGAAGAGCGCGATCGCGTTGGCGGCCATCTGGCGCAGGGCGTCGGTGTTGACGCTGCGGTCGAATCCGACGCGCTCGCGGGAGGATCCGATCAAGATTGACCCGGCGGGGGTGCCCTCGACCACTGGGGAGGACTGCAGCCCGGCGTCGGAGCTGCCGACGTTGTCCACGTACTCGGCCGCGTACACCTTGTGGTGCACCATCGGCGGCAACGGTTCGGTGACCATGACAAAGCCCTTGCGGGGCTTGACCGGCACGTTGACCCCGGCCAGTGCCGCGATGTCCTCGGACCAGCTGCCCGCGGCGTTGACGACGGCCGGGGCGTGGAATTGCCCGCGCTCGGTCTTCACCCCGGCGACGGTTTGGCCGTTGCGTACAAACCCGGTGACCATAGTGTTGGTGATGACTTTTGCGCCGGCGGCTCGGGCCAACTTGAGCAGGTGCCCTGCAACTAGCATCGGCTGGACCTGGCAGTCGTCCGGGTACCAGGCTGCGCCCAGCGCGTCAGGGGAAATGTTGGGCTCGAATTCGCGCAGCCGCGGGATGTCGACTCGTTCTACGTCGATCCCGTTGGCGGCTTGCGCCTTGGTCAGGCGGTCCAGAGAGGCAAGCGAGGATTCGCGCGAGGCGACGATGATCCCACCCTTGGACTCGAATTCCCAGTGAGCTGCGTGTTCGGCCAGGTCGCCGCGCCAGGTGTCCAGCGAGAACTTTGTCAGCTCGAGTTCCGGGCCGAGTTCCTTGTCCGATACCAGAATGTTGCCCTCGCAGGCGGAACTGGTTCCGCCTGCCGGCAGGCCGCGCTCCAGCACTGTCACGGAAAGTCCCTGCATAGTGGCGAAATATGCAATCGCCGAGCCAATGACTCCGGCACCGATGACGATCACGTCGCTGGGCGCATTCATGTTTACTCCTGGTTACTGGGTGTTCTGCTCTGGTGCATCTTGATCCGGGGTGCCGGTGTTCCACATGCCCCGAGCGTGGTTGATATGGCGGATCATCAATTCGTAGATCGCCTCCCCGTCGCCCCGTTCCACACAATCGATCATTTCGTGGTGTTCCTGGGCCGAGCCGTCCAATTGATCGTTCTCCATTAGCGTCTTGAGGCCATACATGCGCGTCCGCAGGCGCAGCGACGTTGCCAGTTCAACGAGTTGTTTGTTTCCCGCGAAGCTCAGCAAACGTGCGTGGAACTCACGGTCAGCGGCAAGGTACGCTTCCGGGTCCTTGTCCCGGGCCGTGCGGACGATGACATCTGCCAGCGAACGGAGGTCGGAAATGCTGTCACTTGGGACCGATTCCAGGGCACGCTTAGTCGCTGCCGGTTCCACCAGCAGCCGGATCTCAGCGATTTCCTCGAGTTCCGCGTCCGTCATGCCCGTGATCCTGAAGCCCTTGTTCTTGACTGTCTCAACCAGCCCCTCACGGACCAGGTCCATCATGGCTTCGCGCACCGGAGTTGCCGAGACGCCAAAGGCCGCACCCAAACTCGGTGCAGAGTACAGTTCCCCTTCCACCAGGTCGCCCGAGATAATCGAGGTTCGGAGCCGCTCGGTGACCGTCTCACGCAGGCTCATCTGGCGATCGAGCTTCTCAATGGTGAATTTTGAATTTCCGCTCATGGTCTGTTCTCCGATTTTCACAGGTGCGCTCATGCTTCTTTACTCCAGTGATCTTCATACACCACTGCGGCGGAAACCAAGTCTTCCCATGCCATGCCCACACCCGTGTAGAGCGTAGGCTTGCCCCCGACACGGCTGAATTTGCCGTTCACCAGGTCCTTGAGGTTTGCCGGGTTGATCTGTTTCCACTCTTCGACGCTACGCGCGGGGATCAAATCCCCGCTTTCGCGCCAGGAGGAAGCACGACCCTCGACGACGACCTCGGAGCGCTTGACGAGCGTCTCGTCGACCTCGCGGGCGTCGAGCCCGTGCTGCCCCACCGAAGCGATGATGGCGTGGGCGGCCGGCAGCGATCCGTCAAAGAGCGGTGTCGGCGAGGAGGTGACGCACAGGATCACGTCCGCGTTAGGCACATCCTCCACGCTGCCGCGGGTGACAGTGATGTCTTCGGCTGCCAGCTGCTCGATCAGTATCTGGATCCGCTCGATCCGTTGACCCACCACGGCGAAGGTGCCGTCGGGGAAGACCGCCTGGGCGGCCCGGATGTGGTTGACAGCTTGGATGCCCGCCCCGAAGACCAGTACCCTGGGCGTCCGCGTGAACGGAGTGCTGCCCGGCGCGTCTGCGATGTTTTTGACCGCCGTCAGTGTCGCCGCCGGGGTGCGGATGGCCGTGAGTTCCGCGCCGTCCATGGAAGCAATGGGCGTGAGGTTCGAGGAACCAAAGAGCAGATAGACGCCCTGGATCTTTTCTTCGCCCTTGGCCGGGTTCAGCGGGGCGATGGTTGCAACCTTGAGCCCGGTATAGCCCTGGCCGATCGCCGGCATCAGAAGGAATTCACCGTCGGGTGCCGGCGCAAAGATGCGCGGGCCGTCGATTTCCGGATCCGTCTGGCCGCGAAGCGCATCCTCGATGGCGGCGATAGCGCGGTCAAAGGGAAGCGAGGCGCGAACCGCGGCAGCGTCAAAATATGGCAGATTCACAGCAGGAATCCCTCCGGGAATGGGTCACTCGGGTCAAGGAAATATTGGGCGGTGCCGGTGATCCAGGCCCGTCCGGTCACGGTGGGGATGACGGCGGGCAGGCCTCCGACGGTGGTTTCCTCAACCAAACGGCCAGTGAATTGCGAGCCGATGTATGACTCGTTGATGAAGTCGGTGTCCATCGCCAGTTCGCCGCGGGCATGGAGTTGGGCCATGCGGGCGCTGGTGCCGGTGCCGCACGGCGAGCGGTCGAACCAGCCCGGGTAGATGGCCATGGCGTGGCGAGAGTGCTCGGCGGTGGAGCCCGGGGCCTTGAGGTAGACGTGGTGGACGCCGCGGATGTCGTCGCGTTCGCGGTGCACGGGCTCGTCGACCACATTGATGGCGTCCATGATGGCCAGGCCGGCGGTGATCAGGTCGTCCTTGCGTTCGCGTTCGAACGGCAGGTCCAGGTCCTCGAGCTCGACGACGGCGTAGAAGTTGCCGCCGAAGGCGAGATCGTAGTTCACAGTGCCGTAGCCAGGGACCTCGACCGATGCGTCCAGGCGGTCGCTGTAGGAAGGCACGTTGCGGATGGTCACAGATTCGGCCTGTCCGTCCTTGACTGCGACCTCGGCGATGACCAAGCCGGCCGGGGTGTCCAGGCGCACGGTGGTCACGGGTTCGTGGACCTCGACCATGCCGGTTTCCACCAGCACGGTGGCCACGCCGATGGTGCCGTGTCCGCACATCGGCAACAGCCCGGAAACCTCGATGTACAGGACGCCGTAGTCTGCGTCGGGGCGCGTAGAGGGCTGCAGGATCGCGCCGCTCATCGAGGCGTGTCCGCGCGGTTCGCACATCAGCAGGGTGCGGATCCAATCGCTGTGCTCCATGAACCAGAGGCGACGCTCTGCCATGGTTTCTCCGGGAATGGTGCCGATGCCTCCGGTGATGACGCGGGTCGGCATGCCTTCGGTGTGGGAATCCACTGCGTGGAAGATCCTGTTGGTGCGCATGTTGCAAACTCTCTAGTGAATCGTCGGTGATTGCGGTGCCGCCGTTGGCCGGCCCCTGTTTGCGGGACAGGCCAACGGCAAGGCAGTTTCGAGGTTACTTGTAGCCCTTGGCCACTGCTGCCTCGGTGTCGGCGATGACTGCGGCACGCACGGCGTCGGTCAGCGGGCCGCGCGGCGGTCGGCACACGCCGCCGTTGAGGCCCACGACGTCCATCGAGAGCTTGATCGACTGGACGAACTCGGTCTTGGTGTCCCAGCGCAGCAGCGAGTGCAGGTCGCGATAGATCTCGCGGGCGCGCTCCAGGTCCGAAAGGTTGCCGGAGGTGGCCAGGCGGTAGAGCTCGACGGTGGCGTGCGGGATGGCGTTCGGGTAACCGGCTACCCATCCAACGGCGCCGGCAAGGCCCATTTCCAGGACGGTGTCATCGGTGCCGATGAGGATGTCCATGCCCGGTGCCAGTTCCTTGATTTCGTAGGCACGGCGCGGATCGCCGGTGAATTCCTTGATGCCGACGATCAGGCCTTCGTGGAACAGGCGTGCCACCAGTGCCGGGGTGAGGTCGACCTTGGTGTCGATCGGGTTGTTGTAGGCGACAACCGGCAGGCCTGCGGAGGCGGCGAGGCGGAAGTGCTCGACTACCTCGTCGTCGGTTGCGCGGTAGGTGTTCGGCGGCAGGCACATAATGGCGTGTGCGCCGGCGTCCTTGGCCTGCTGTGCCCACTTCTGGGTCTGCAGTCCGCCGTAGGCGCCAACTCCGGCCATGACAACGAAGCCCTCAGGTGCCGCGGCAACAGCGGTTTCGATGACCTTGGCACGCTCTTCATCGGACAGGGTCTGGTACTCGCCCAGCGAACCGTTCGGGGCGATGCCGTCGCAGCCGCTGCTGGCAAGGAAGCGAACGTGGTCGGCGAATGCTTCGTAGTCGACCGAGTAGTCGTCCTTGAACTGCAGCGCCGATGCGACGATGACTCCGTGCCAGGGCTTCTTAGTGGTGCTCATGTGGTGTTCCTTTCAAGGGGACTTTTCGGTGTTTTGCAAAGTTGGGGTGATGCCTTGGACTTCATGCCGTACATCACATTTAGATAGTATCATGTGACATTGCACAGGCGGAAGGGGTTCCAATGAATTAGTTCTTCCGAGTTCCGCCAGAAGCCAAAGACGCCTGGTTCTTGGCGATTTCCGCCGCCTCCTCGACCCAGAAGTCGGCACCGCGAATTCCCAGGGAATTGGGGTCGAAGACGGGGTCCAGGCCGGCCTTGCACTGCCTGTCGTAGTCGCGGGTGACCTTGTAGACCACCGATGTGAGCGCCAGCAGGCAGAGCATGTTGATCCAACCAAGGGTTCCGTAACCAATGTCGCCGATCGCCCACATAGCATCGGCACTGGTGATGCCGCCGAAGAAGGTGATGCCGAGCATGCCCAGCTTCAAGGCCCAGTCCAGCACCGGGTTGTCGTCGCGGCCGGTGAGGTAGACCAGGTTGGTCTTGGCGATGTAGAAGAACGCAACAAGCGTGGTGAAGGCGAAGAAGAAAAGTGCGACGGCCACGAATCCCGGGCCGACGCCCGGCAACACGGTACTTATGGCCTGTTGGGTGTACGCGGCGCCGGCTTTGAGGTCCGGTACGCCCTGGATCAGGACCGTGCCATCGGGGGCCGTGACGTTGTAGGAGCCGGTCATGATAATCATTAGGCCGGTCGCGAAGCAGACAACAACGGTGTCGATGTAGATCGAGAAGGCCTGGACCAGGCCCTGCTTGGCAGGGTGGGACACCGAGGCGGCTGCGGCGCCGTAGGTCCCCTCCCCCACGCCAGCGACATTGGAGAACACCGCGCGTCGCACGCCCCAGGCCACGGCCGCGCCGACGATGCCGCCGAAGACCTGGTGGACGCCGAAGGCCGAGGACAGGATCAGCCCGATGGTCGGGATGATCTGATCGAAGTTCACGGCGACGATCACCAGTGCGGCAAGGATGTAACCCACGGCCATGACCGGGACCATCAACTGTGCAGCACCGACGATCCGCTTGGTTCCGCCGATGATGACAAACGCCATGAGTGCGGTGATGCCAACGGCACTGACCCAGGTGGGAACGCTGAACGCTGTCTCGACGCTGGAGGCGATGTTGTTGGACTGGACGCCCGGAAACACGAACCCGTAGCCGACCATGGCCACGAACGACACCGTGACGGCCAGCCACTTGAGCTTCAGGCCGTGCTCGATGTAGAACGGCATGCCACCGCGGTGCTCGCCGTTGATGCGGCGCTTGTAGACTTGGGCCAGTGTGGATTCGGCGAAGGAGCTGGCCGATCCGAGCAGTGCGCAGAGCACCATCCAGAACAGCGCGCCGGGGCCGCCGGCCGCGATTGCCGTTGCAACGCCGGCGATGTTGCCCACGCCCACGCGGCTTGCCAGGGTCAGAAGCAACGCCTGGACCGGCGAGATGCCGTCCGAGCTGTTCTTCTTGCTCATGATCTGGCGGATCATGTCAGGGAATCGCCGGAACTGGACGAAACCGGTTAGTAGGGTGAAGAACAATCCGACGGCCAGGGCGAAGTACGCCATGGGGTTCCAGATCGCATCGTTGATGCTGGTGAGCATGTCCATATTTATTCCTTAAGTCTTTCGGGCAGCTACAGGAGGGAGGGCCTAGGCCGGGACGTTGGTACGCAACGCCGACTCGTCGTCAACATCGCGTAGCGACTTGCCCTTGGTCTCCTTGGCGAACGAAACGGCGACGATGGATATGACCGCTGCTCCGACTAGGTAGAGGGCAATCGGAGTCGACGAATCGAACTTCTGCAGCAGCGAGAGCGCGATGAGCGGAGCCAGGGATCCGGCCAGAATCGGCGCAAACTGGTAGCAAAGCGAAAGCGCTGTGTAACGCACGTTTGTGGGGAACATTTCCGTCATCAGCGCCGAGTATGGCGCGTAGGTCAAGGACTCTATGGCAAGACCAAGGGTGATGGCGGCCATTACGATCCAGTCGTTGCCAGTGTCCATCATCGGGAATCCGACGAATCCCCAGAATGCGGTCAGCACGGCTCCTGTCAGGTAGACGGGCTTGCGGCCAACGATGTCCGAAAGCAAGCCGACGAGCGGGATCATGCAGAAATGCAGGAAGTGCGCGCCGAACATCAGCAGGAGGATCCGCGAGGTATCCATCTCGACGACCAACTTGAGGTAGGTGATCGAGAAGGTGACAACGAGGTAGTAGAGGATGTTTTCCGCGAATCTGGCGCCAATGCCGATCAGGACAGCGCGCCAGTGGTAGCGCAGGACGTGGAGGACGCCCGGTTGGGTTTCCTGCGAAATGGCCTGGCGGGCCTGCGCTTCCTTGAAGATCGGTGCGTCGTCGACCTTGGTGCGGATCCAGTAGCCGATCAAGACCACCACGGCGGAGAACCAGAATGCCACGCGCCAGCCCCATGAAAGGAATGCCTCTTCGGGTAATGCGCTGGAGAGTCCAAGGAGGACGAGCGTGGCAACCAGGTTGCCCATCGGGACACCTGCCTGCGGCCAACTAGCCCAGAAGCCGCGTCTGTTGTCGGGGCTGTGCTCGCTCACCAGGATGATCGCGCCTCCCCACTCGCCGCCGAAGGCAAAGCCCTGGATCAGGCGCAGGGTCACCAGGAGGCCGGGCGCCCAGTATCCAATGACATCGAAGGTGGGCAGGCAGCCCATGAGGAATGTCGTGATGCCAACGACAACAAGACTCAGCTGGAGCAACGCCTTGCGACCAATGCGGTCGCCGAAGTGCCCGAATACGAGTCCGCCGATCGGACGGGCGGCGAAGCCCACTGCGTACAGCGCAAATGCGGCAATGACGCCATCGACCGGATTGCCCGTCTGCCGGAAGAAGTGGGTTCCGAATACCAAGGCCGACGCGGTTCCATAGAGAAAGAATTCGTACCACTCCGCGACGGTACCAGCCATTGCGGCAGCAACGACACGTTTTAGCCCTGCCGGGGTCGAGGGTTTCGATCCGTCGCCGCCCCTGCCGTTTCGGGTCGTTTTTTCAAGCGTTTCGTTACTGGTCATTTGGTCTCCTTGAGAAGGTGGGCTCCGTCACCCATGTGCCCTGCATCACCGAACTATGCAATGGTACATGTCACATTTTCAAGAAACAATGCTTTTCTCAGATCCAGTTCATTTTTGAGTTCAGCGCCTCCATGCAAGATTCCACGTCGCGTTGACCAGTCCCGAATGCCTGAAGGACGCCGCCAGCTATGTGGTGCCACACGGCATCGACGAGACCTGGCTTGTCGATGCCGCGCTGGCCAGCGGTCCGCGCCGCCGCATCGATGCTCCGGGTGCCGTGCTGAGCGTGGCCGAGTTGGATGGGACCGACGCGGTGCTCACTTCCTCGGCCGTGTCCATCGCCGAGTCGGGCACGATCGTGCTTGATGGCACTTCGGATCAGGGCCGCCGCGCGATGTCTCTGGTCCCGGACCACCACGTGTGCGTGGTCCCGGTATCCACGATTGTGCGCCTGTTCCCCGAGGCGTTGCCGCGCATGGACATCACCCGCCCGCTGACCTGGATCTCCGGTCCCAGTGCGACCAGCGACATCGAGCTCGAGCGCGTCGAGGGCGTGCACGGCCAGGGTCAGCTGGACGCCATCATCGTCAAGGGGCTGTAGGCTGCCACCTCCATTCCGCTGCAGGGCAGTTGATCCGAATCTAGAGTCCCCCGATCACTTCTTTCTCAATTGGACGGCCTTCTCCAGGAACCCGGACTTGCGATACCGCTGTCCCGACCGACCGCGCCAAGGAGCGCGCCCTCGTCGCAAGCGCCCGTAGCGCCTGGGCCACCGAACCGGCGAATAGGACCTGCCGGCTCCAGCGACAACCACTGCCCGCGCAGGCCAACTCGGGATGTGAAGTGCCGCCGCACCAAGAGACCCCATGCCGAACCCGGCACACGTCCACAACCCGCGTTCCGCCCACGCCTTTTGATAAAAGAAGTTGTGAAGCCTTGATTTTATCCAACAAAATTTATCAAGGAATTATTTGATAAGTACTTCCTTCATAAAGCCATGACAGGTTACGCTCCCTAGCGGCACGCGCCGCTACCGACTGATCACCGGGGGTCCGGCGCGGGCATAAAAAACAACAAGGAGAACATTCATGGCACGTTTTTCCACCCCCCTCAGACGGACCCTGGTCGTTTCCGCGGCCGTTGCCATCGGCTTCGCCAGCTTGGGGGCCGGCGCGTTCCCCGCGGTTGCGATCCCCACCGCGGTTCCAGCCGCAAAGTCCACCCCGACACCGAGCGGCGAGACAACGGTCGCCATTGGCTCAGTCCAGCCCGGTGAGGCGTACGACCAGTTCATCGTCACCTACAAGCCATCCGTGAAGAACGCAGGCAAGTCCGAGCGCGCCAAGGCCTGGGGCAAGGCCGCCAGGGACGCGGGCGTCTCCGTCAAGGAACTGCGTGCCATGGGCACCGGCGGCTTCGTGGTCCAAGCCAGCATGGAACTCCGGGGCAACGACGCCAAGGCGTTCATGGCCGATTTTGCCGCTTCCGGCCTCATCGAAGCCATCGAGCCAGATGCAATGATGAAGATTTCGATGAACCCGAACGACACCCGGTATGGCGAGCAGTGGCATTACAGCGGCACCAACGGCATGCGGCTGCCGGCCGCATGGGATTCCTCCACGGGCTCCGGGAGCGTCGTCGCCGTGCTCGATACCGGCATCACCTCGCATTCGGACCTGAACGCGAACGTCCTGCCCGGATACGACTTCGTCTCCAACTCCACCTCGGCCCGCGACGGCAACGGCCGCGACTCCAACGCCCTTGATCAGGGCGACTGGTACCTGGCCGGCGAGTGCGGAGGCAGCACGGCGGGCAATTCCTCGTGGCACGGCACGCATGTTGCCGGTACGGTTGCGGCCGTCACAAACAACTACAAGGGCGTTGCCGGCGTCGCACCGGACGCAAAGATCCTTCCCGTCCGTGTGCTCGCCAAGTGTGGCGGCAGCCTCTCGGATATCGCCGACGCCATCATCTGGGCCTCCGGTGGCAGCGTTCCCGGAGCGCCCGCCAACGCGAATCCCGCCGACACCATCAACATGTCCCTCGGCGGTGGTGGTGCCTGCGGCACCACGTACCAGGCAGCCATCGACACCGCGGTGTCCCGCGGCACCTCGGTGGTCGTCGCCGCGGGCAATGAAAGCCAGAACGCAGCCAATGTGCGCCCCGCCAACTGCACCAATGTTGTCGTGGTCGCCGCAAGCAACCCCTCCGGCGGCCCGTCCTTCTACACCAACTACGGTTCCGTCATCGACGTAACGGCCCCGGGCGGCGACACGCGCTACGCCGGCCAGGGCGTGTTGTCCACCATCAACACCGGCACCACGACCCCGTCCAGCGAGGGTTATGCCTTCTACCAGGGCACCTCGATGGCCACCCCACACGTTGCCGGCATGGTTGCACTCATCAAGTCCACGGCGCCATCGTTGTCGCCGGCCCAAGTCGAGTCCACGCTGAAGAACGGAACCCGTCCAATGCCGGCGGGCTGCAGCATCGGATGCGGCACCGGACTTGTTGACGCCACCAAGATCATGGCTGCCTTGGGCGGGACCACACCCACCCCGGAGCCCGATCCGGAACCGAGTGGCAACCTGCTGGCCAACCCGGGCTTTGAGAGCGGCTCGACCGGCTGGACCTCAAACCGCACCGACACGTTCGAGACCGGTACCGCCGCCCGCACGGGCAGTGGTTTCGCCGGCCTGAACGGTTGGGGCAATTCCAACACCTACACGCTGGACCAGAAGGTCACGATCCCATCCACGGCCACCAGTGCGGACTTGAAGTTCCACCTGCGGGTCCTGACCAATGAGGGCACGACCTCCTACGCCTATGACAAGCTGACTGTCCAGATCCTTGACGGCACCGGCACCTACAACATGGGCACCTGGTCCAACCTGGACGCCGGTTCCACCTACCAGGAGCGAACCGTGAACCTGGACAACTACCGCGGCAAGACCGTCACCTTGCGTTTCAAGGGCGTCGAGGACTCGTCGCAGTCAACGCTGTTCCGCATTGATGACGCCTCCGTGGCCACTACGTAGCGCGTCTTAGGGACCGGGGCTGTCCGTCGAGTGCGGACAGCCCCGGTCCCACATTTCCTCGCTTGCCGATGCGGCCTCAGCCCGGCTTTGAGTCCTCGTCAACCTCTCGCAGGATCCCTTCCAGACGCTTGACGGGGCGGGCGGCATCCCCGAACAAGCCGGCATCGAAGACCTGCCGAAAACCGATCTTCGGGATGGCCACCCTGATGCCGCAGAAGACCTGCCCCGCGGCGTCGGAATCGGCCATCCCCAGTGCACTGACGCCTCCCCCGGTTCCCTCGGAGTTGGCTGCGAACCCGCGCTCGCGAAAGATGCCCAGCTCGCGCACCAACGCCGCGAATTCGAGGTCGGAAAGGCTGAACGCACTGGCGTTCTCCCCGTGGAAAAGTCGTTCGATTTCTTGGGCATCGAGGCGGGCGTTATCGGCCGAGCCACATACCGCTGAACTTCCGAGTCGCTATTCGACCAATTTCCCGGCCGTCGACACTTCCTTGATCAGCTCCGCGATTTCTTCCGGAATCTCCGGGATCGCCTCGCGAACCACACCCGACTTCGGGGACCACACGAGGTTGACTTGCAGCGACGGGTCCATCGCCGGGTAGTCGCTGCGGTTGTGGCAGCCGCGGGTCTCGCGGCGCTCGATGGCCGCCTCGAGGGTGGCTCGGGCGGCCAGGGCGGATCCCTTCAGGTCGAATGCGTGGGCCAGGTCCTGGTACCCGGCGATGTCCGGGTGGATCCCGACGTTCCCCATGCGCTCCTCGATGTCGTCCAGCTTGGCGAGCCCTGCCAACAGGCCTTCCTCGTCCCGCACCACGCCGGCGTGGTCTGTCATCATGTTCCGGATGGCACGCTGCAGTTCACGAACGTTTTCCTGCCCTTCTGCCGCGAGCAAGTCATCGATCTCCGCCCGGGCGCCGGCGAGCGCCTCGGCCGACCGTGGCTGGGCACCAAGCGCGGCCGAGTACTTGGCCGCGGCCCGTGCGACGATGCGGCCAAAGACCAGCAGCTCGATCAGCGAGTTGCCGCCCAGTCGGTTGGCGCCGTGCAGTCCGCTGGAAGCCTCTCCTATGGCATAGAGGCCAGAGACGTCGGTGCTGTGGTCTTCCGGGCGCACCCAGACCCCGCCCATGGAGTAGTGCGCGGTGGGTGCGATTTCGATGGGTTCGGCGGTGATGTCGAGCATCTGCACTTCCATCATGGTCTGGTAAACGCGCGGCAGGCGCTCCATGATGGTTTCGCGCGGCAGGTGCGAGATATCCAGCCAGACTCCGCCGTTCCTGGTGCCGCGGCCTTCCTTGATCTCGGTGTAGGCGGCCAACGCCACGCGGTCCCGGGTCGAGAGTTCCTTGCGCACCGGGTCGTAGCGTTCCATGAACCGCTCCCCCAGCGCGTTGCGCAGGATGCCGCCCTCGCCGCGGGCGGCCTCCGAGATCAGGGTGCCGGCGGCATTCTCCGGTTCGATGATGCCCGAGGGGTGGAACTGCACCAGCTCGGGGTCGCGCAAGCGGGCTCCGGCATCCACGGCCAGGCGGAACGCGTCCCCGGTGTTCTCGTCGCGGCGGGAGGAGGTGCGGCGCCAGATGCGGGTGTGGCCGCCGGCGGCCAGGATGACCGAGTCGGCATGGATGAGGTAGCGCTTGCCGGTGTTGATGTCGAAGCCGTACGCGCCGAAGACCTGGTTGTCGCGCACCAGCAGCCGGGTGACGTACACCGAGTCCAGGATCGGGATCCGCAGCTGCTCGGCCCGGTTCACCAAGCTGCGCTGGATTTCCAGGCCCGTGTAGTCGCCGGCGAACGCGGTGCGGCGGAAGGTGTGTGCACCGAAGAAGCGCTGCGAGATGCGGCCGTCCTCCTCGCGGGCGAATCCCATGCCGTAGCGTTCCAGGTCGTGGATCCCCTCTGCCGCACCGCGGGCGACGATTTCCACGGTGTGCGGGTTGGCCAGGTAGTAGCTTTCCTTGATGGTGTCGGCGGCATGCTGCTGCCAGCTGTCGTCCTTGTCCATGGTGCCCAGGGCCGCGTTGATGCCCCCGGCGGCAAGCGAGGTGTGGGCGTCGTTTCGCGGGCGCTTGCCCAGGGCGAGGACATCCACCCCCATTTCCGCCAGCTCGATGGCCGCCCGGAGGCCCGATCCGCCGGTGCCGATGACCAGGACGGTGGTGGAAATCTGTTGCTCGTTCGCGTTTGTTGTTCTCATGTCTTCAACGCTAGGAACGAGACCTTGATCCGTCCAATGAATTGTTTGACTCGTTTCAATGCGGATACGCTATCGAACATGAACCTGGAACAGCTCCAAAGCTTCGTGGAAGTCGCACGCATCGGCCATTTCACGCGCGCCGCCGCCCAATTGCACCTGGCCCAGCCTTCATTGAGCAGACAAATCTCCACCCTCGAATCGGACCTTGGTGCCGAACTTTTTCATCGGGCACGGGGCAACATCACACTGACCGATGCCGGGGAATCGCTCCTTCCGTTGGCCAAGCGCATGCTCGCCGATGCGGATACGGTCCGCTACGAGATGCAGGAACTTGCCGGCCTGAAGAAGGGGCGGGTTCGCCTCGGCGCCACCCCGACACTGTGCATCAGCTTGGTTGCCGACGTGCTGACCTCGTTTCATTCCGCATACCCGGGCATCGATCTCCACCTGACCGAGCAGGGCTCGCGCGGCCTGCTCGATGAGTTGGCCGGAGGAGCCCTCGATATCGCGCTCATCACCACCTCGCAGGACAGAGCATCCACTGCCTCCAGCCTCCAGCGAACCCCGCTCCTCACGGAGGAACTCGTGGTCATCTCCTCGATGCGGAGTCCGATCCTGGAGGATATCCAGTCCCTCACGTTGGAAGAACTGGCGGCCATCGAACAAATCACCTTCCATGAAAGCTACGACCTGCGCGCAACAACCATGCAGGCCTTCCACGCCGCGGGCCTCACACCCAAGGTCGTTCTCGAGGGCGCCGAAATGGACGCGGTGCTGCGGTGCGTGGAGCGCGGGCTTGGTGTCGCGGTCGTTCCCGCCATGGTCATGCTGGACAGGCCCGGGCTGCGCTCGGCCAGGCTCACCGCTCCGAGCCTTTCTCGCACCATCAGCCTCGCCCACCGCAACGACGTGACCCTGACACGCGCAGCCCAGGCTATGCAGGAAATGATCATGGACACCGCGGACATCCTCGCATCGGCCAACCCCGCCACGACCGGATTGATCACCCGGGCGCCGCAGCAATGAACAGCGCATTGCCCGCCGCATAATGGCAGGACTCGCTGCCGGCCCCAACGTGGCGGTCCCAACACCAGTTTCTGTCCGGAACGCGGCCGTGGACGATTAGGCTGGTGGTAGGCCCATTCGCGCCAGGCAGCTGATGCTCCGTGGGCCCTGAAACAACTTTTCGAGGAATCCCTTGCCTTTCACCCTGGCCCACCCGGCTGCCGTCCTGCCGTTCCTGCGTCAACCCTTCGTCCCGATTGCATTGGTTGCCGGAGCCATGGCCCCGGATGTCCCCTACTTCGCGTTGGTGTCCTCCACGAGCACTGCCTGGTACGCGCCTATGCTCAACGGCGCCAACTCGCATGATTTTTCCCAGATCCTGACCGTTGGCTTGCCGCTCGCGCTGGTGCTGGCCGGTTTCCTGTGGCTTGTGGTGAAACCGCTGCGGTGGGCACTTCCCGACGCGTGGGTCCCGGACAAGCCAGCGCTCAAGGGACGTCCGCCCACGAGTGCCCGGGTTGCGCTGTGGACCTTCTACTCGCTGATGCTCGGACTCCTCACCCACCTTGCGTGGGATTCGTTCACGCACTCCTACGGCTGGGTCGTTGAACACGTGCCGTTGCTGGCCAGCGAGCCTTTTGCCGGGATTGCCGTCTACCGGCTCCTGCAACATGGCAGCACCCTGGCCGGATTGGCGATCCTGGCCCTCTGGTATCTCAAACGGCAAAAGGTCTCCGGGCATCGTGGGAAGACCAATGTTTCGGCGGGCCGGAAAGTGCGCGCCATCCTGCTGTCCCTGTTCCTGGTGGTTCCCGCCGTGACCGCAGCTGTCCTCGGCCTGGGCGCGAATCCCGTCATGGAGGATGCGGCGAGCGCCGGGTCTTTCCTGTGGATCATCATCACCCGTGGCGGAGCCGCACTGGTTCTTGCCTTGACGGCCTATGCCGTTGTTTGGCATGCGGTGGCCATGTTCCGGAAGCTTCGCGCGAGCGCCAGGGCCCGCGACTAGCCTTGCCAGAGTGGTGGCGCCGTACATCTTCACTTGCTATGTTGATGATTACCGACGCCGGCTTCCCTGCGAAGGGGAAGGCATCGACCAAGCGATGCTATTCCACCGGCCGTTTCGAAGCTGCGGAGTGTTGCCTCGGACCAATCAAAGCCAAGGCATCCTTTCTCCGGTGCTTCGCCTGAGGGGTAAGGAAGTCGCCACCATGACGGGCACCACCGATTCAGCAGAAAACCTCGCGGCAGCCATCGCCATTGCCGCGGACAACGTCCGCAACGCAGGCGGACCCTTCGGGGCACTGATCGTGGCCGCCGACGGGTCACGCTTCGAGGGCGTCAACCGGGTCACGGCCAACAACGACCCCACCGCCCATGCCGAAGTCACCGCCATCCGCGCTGCGTGTACCGCCCTAGGCACCTTCGATCTCTCCGGCGCGGTTCTGTACTCCAGCTGCGAGCCCTGCCCGATGTGTCTTGCCTCGGCACTCTGGGCCCGCGTTTCGCGTGTCGTCTTTGCCTCCGACAGGCACGAAGCGGCCGAGGCCGGATTCGACGACGCGGCCTTCTATGAATACTTCGAGGGTGGCGAGGAAGAGCGCTCCGTCCTCATGCCGGTCGAACGCCTCAGCGACGCCGGATTCGACCGTCACGAACCATTCGCCCTGTGGGCGGCCCTCGACACCCGCATCGAGTACTAGGCACGGCGAGCTCGATGACAGCCGCCGACCTGAATCGGGAGCTGGCGAAAGCGCGCCCGCCCCGGTCCTCCACCGGATCCTTCCGGTTGGAATGCGCAGCAGGAAATGCTTCCAGCCCAGCTGCACGCCCACTGGTGTGGTGGGCGGCTCCGTCCCGGAAACGCCAAAGCCCGGCAGGAACGTTTGCAATCCGTTCCTGCCGGGCTCCCGGTGCTTCTCGCTTGACGTCTAAGGCTTGGTGATGAAGCCCTCGGCGACCATCCACTCGAAGGCCACGTCAGCGGGTTCGCGGCCCTTGACGTCAACCTCGAGGTTCATGGTCTGCAGCGCCTCGTCGGTGAGCTTCGGGGAGATCTGGGCAAAGACTTCCTCGATGCCCGGGTACTTGTCCGCGAACTTCCCGAAGAAGACCGGGGAGACATTGTATGCAGGGAAATATCCCAGGTCGTCTTCCAGCACCGTCAGGTCCAGGGCCTTGATGCGCCCATCGGTGGTGAAGACCTCTCCGAAGTTGCAGGCACCGTTGTCGGTGGCGCTGTAGATCGCCCCGGTGTCGTAGAGCCCAACGTTCGAGTCCGGCACCGACTTGGGATTGCCTCGCTCGAGCCCGTAGAGCTCCAGCATCGGATTCAGGCCATCGGAGCGGGAGTTGAACTCCGCGTCGACGCAAAACGTCAGGTCCTTGGGATCCAGGTCCTTGAGCTCGGAAAGCTTGGAGATCCCGCCAAGGTCCTCGACCGCCTCGCTGCGCACGGCCATGGCATAGGTGTTGTTCATGGGCGCGGGGCTGCCCCAGACCATCCCGTTGCCCAGGTCCTGGTCATGCACCGACTTCCACATCTTGGCCTGGTCGGCAATGCCTTCCTCGTGCCCCAGATAGGTCATCCATGCGGTGCCGGTGTATTCCCACATCATGGTCGCCTGGCCGGACTTGATCAGTTCTCGGGCGGGCTGGCTGCCGGGAACATTCGTCAGGTCCTTGACCTTGAATCCGGCGGCCTGGCCGGCCAACACGGCGATCTTGCCCAGGATCAGCTGTTCGGTGAACGACTTGCTGGTCACGGTCATGGTCGGGTTCTCCGGCAGGTCCGGAAGCGGGCTGATGCTGCCCGGTCCGGCAGGCGGGACGTACGAACCCGCCGAGGACAGCCCACAACCGGTCAGCAGCACGCCGGCCGCCGCCGCGAGCGCGGTTGACTTGATCCACTTTGCTGCATTCATCTCTAAAGTCCTTTCGGCCGGGCAAGCTGTTCCACGACAAGGCCAAGCCAGTCGATGAGCAGCGCCAGCAATGCCACCAGCAGGGATCCGGCAATCAGCACGACCGTGAGGTTAAGGTTCACGCCGGTGGTGATCAGGATGCCCAGCCCGCCGCCGTTGATGAAGGCGGCGAGGGTGGCGGTGCCGACCAGCAGCACCAGGGCGGTGCGGATACCCGAAAGCATGACCGGGACCGCCAGCGGCAACTCGACCTTGAACAGCACGGCCATGGGGCTCATGCTCATGCCGCGGCCCGCCTCGACGAGTCGTTCGTCAACCTGCTTGAGGCCGACCATGGTGTTGGTCAGCACCGGCAGGACCGCGTACAGCACCAGCGAGATGACGGCGGCCCAGTATCCGAAGCCCATCCAGAAGGCCAGGATGACGACCAGGCCAATGGCCGGGGCCGCCTGGCCGATGTTGGCCACGGCCAGCACCGGGTTGGTGAACCGGCGCATGGAGGGCCGGGTAAGGACGATTCCCAGCGGGATGGCGATCGCCAGCACGATCAGCGCGGCGACCACCGTGAGGTTCAGGTGTTCGACGGTGTAGCCCCAGAGGACCGCCGGATCCAGCGTGGTGCGTTCGGTCTCGGTCAACTCGGCATTGGCCAGCCAGATGACCACGGCGGCCAGTGCCGCGAGGATCCCCAGCAGCTGCAGGCCCAGCACCCGCCAGGGGCGTTCAGCCGGGCGGCTGGGCTCGGTGAGCTGGGCCAGGTTGGAGCCTGCGGCCAGGGTGCTCATCGCGGTTCCTCCGTGTTGCGCTGCTCCGCCGCCACCGCGTCCTCCACGGAAAGTGCGGGGATGGCGCCGGAGTTCAGGCCGACGGGGGCATCGGAACCGTCGGCGGATGCGGAGTTGGCCTGGGAGATGGCCTCCATGATGGTCTGCACGTTGATCTGGCCGCGGAAGACGTCGCGCCGCCCGGTGACCACCGCGGTTTCGGAGCTTGAGACCAGCATGGTGTCCAAGGCGTCGTTCAGCGTCGATTGGTCGCTGACCAAGGGCATGGACTCGTCGATGGTGTCGTCGATCAGCTGCAGGCGGGAGAGCTGGCGACGGGTGAGGCGGCGGATGGGGCGGCGGCGCTTGTCCAGCACCACCGCATACGAGGCGCCCTCTCCCTGAAGCCGGGAGAGCACGTCGCTGGCCAGCTCGCCGGGCTGCGCGGTGATCGCGTCCATGAGCGCGACCTCGTTCACCCGGGTGAGGGTGAGTTGCTTGAGGCCGGCGCCGGAGCCGATGAAGTTCTCCACGAACTCGTTGGCGGGGTTGGCGAGGATGCGCTCGGGCGAGTCGTACTGGACGAGCTGGGCGCCCTCGTCGAAGACGGCGATCCAGTTTCCGAGCTTCACGGCCTCGTCGAAGTCGTGCGTGACCATGACGATGGTCTTCTGCACCTCGGATTGGATGTTCAGCAGTTCGTCCTGCAGGCGCTGGCGGGTGATCGGGTCCACCGCGCCGAAGGGCTCGTCCATGAGCAGCACGGGCGGATCGGCCGCCAGTGCACGGGCCACGCCCACGCGCTGCTGTTGCCCGCCTGAGAGTTCCTTCGGGTACCGGTCGCGGTAGATGGACGGATCCAGCGAGACCAGCTCGAGCAGCTCGTCGACGCGGGCGGCGATCTTGTCCTTCTTCCAGCCCAGCATCTTGGGGACAATGGCGATGTTCGCTGCCACGGTCATGTGCGGGAAGAGCCCCCCGGCCTGAATGACATATCCAATGCGGCGGCGCAGCGTGTCGCCGTCCATCTTGGTGACGTCCTCGCCGTTGATGACGATCTTTCCGCCGGTGGGTTCGATGAGGCGGTTGATCATTTTCAGGGTGGTCGTCTTGCCGCAGCCGGAGGGGCCGACGAACATGACAATGCTTCCGGCGGGGATTTCAAGGGTGAGTCCGCCGACGGCCGGCTTGATTTGGCCGGGGTATTGCTTGGTGACTACGTCAAGCAAGATGGATGCGCCAGTGATGGCGTCAGAGGATTCAGACACGGATACCTCGCGGGGTGGTAAGTCGGCCGATGCCGAGCAGAATGAGATCAAGAATGAAGGCCAGGATGACCACGCCGATGACGCCGACAAGCACGGAGTCGAAGGCCTTGGCGCCGCCCAGGCGGGAAAGGCCGGAGAAAATGAATCCGCCGAGGCCGGGGCCCAGGGCGTAGGCGGCAATCGCAGCAACGCCCATGACCATCTGGGCCGATACCCGGATGCCGGAAAGTATGACGGGCCAGGCCATCGGAAGTTCAACGGTGGCCAGGGTGCGCAATCGGCTCATGCCGATGCCGCGGGCGGATTCAACAACGGAGGGGGAAATGCCTGCGAGGCCGACAATGGCGTTGCGGATAATTGGAAGTGCGGCAAAGAACGAGACCACGATGACCGCCGGGGTGACGCCGAACCCGAATGGTGCGATCAGCAAGCCGATCGCGGCGAACGAGGGGATGGTCAAGCCGATGGCCGAGACCCCGTTGGCCAGGGAGGATAGAGACTTATTGCGGTAAACCAGCGCAGCGATCACCACGGCGATGATCGTTGCGAGGATCAGACACTGCGCAACGAGCGAGAAATGCTGCCAGGAGGCAAACAGTATTTGGCGGATTCTTTCGCCAATAAATTCAAACACATCAAAACCTGCTTCACTTTAGTTACGTAGCCTGCTCTCGTCGGCCCGAAAGACCTTGGATACCGTGTAAACATACGTGACTGGACGCCCCGTATCTACCTGAGAGTGCCCTGGCCATCGCATCGTGATTGGTTCGTAATTGATGGATTTATCCAGAAAATATCCCTTCAACTCACCATTTGAAGAGTCCGGGGATAGCAACATGAAACACTGGAAAATCCTTGCAGCCAAAGGGCAGGCAATCGATTCGGCCGGATCCGGCGGCAACGTCCAGGTCCTTCTGCACGCGCCCGCAGCCCACCCGCCCGACGGACGTTCATCCGGGTCTGGCCGTGGATGAAAAAAGTATTGACCCTCACACCAAGGCACCGGGTTCCGATCCACATTCAGCCCTCTCCGCGGCACGCACTTTAACGCCATGGGACGTTGTCTCGAGCACCGTTTTCGATGTCTCTGGATCGGTCACGGGTACGGAGCCGGAACACCGGGCATCGTCGGCATTTTCCCGCCATCCGAGTGGATCATGAATTACGCCCCTCTACATACCGGAATAGGGATTCCGATTCAGTTGCTCGACAAATTTCGGAATGTTTGCACGGAGCCAACCAAAGGGTTCGTGAACTTTGCCTGAATGTTCTCTGTACTCTTTGGATACGGGTATGCCCCGTCCCGCGACCACGCCGGTGTGTAGGTCGAACCGGCTTCGTTGCCTGCCACCCGCTATCAGCCTTCCGCCGCGCAGCCTTGTGGCCCGGTAGCTCCATGCCGGGAACCATCGCCCCGGATGACGCCCCGTTCGCGTTTGCCCAAATCGCTGGTCCCGGAGGCCTCAGCCGTTCCGGAAATTATTGACGGATTTTTCACGCCCGTGTTAGACATGGAGTCTGTGTGTCCGTAACTCCCCATGACCATCCAGCACAGTGCCTCTGGCCGAATCAATAAGGAATTAGCCGTGGATGATCTTGCACAATCGGAACGTATGACCCTGGCGTCCCCCGCCTACGCACTCGACATGATGGCCAATCTGGGCCGCGTCACCCTTGACTGGCGGCACAAATCGATCCCTGCCACCTTTCATGGGCAAAGCGCCGCCGAATTTGTCTCCCGTGGCGTGGAGCTTTCCCAGCTCCAGACGCCGCTGTTGACCCTGGACCTCATGGCCATGACCCACAACCTCAAGCAGATCTCCGCATGGGGCAGCGCCCGCGGGGTGCTGTTGGCCCCGCATGGCACCACCACCATGGCCCCGCAGCTGTGGGCCGAGCAGTTGGAACGCGGTGCCTGGGGAATCACCCTGGCCAACTACGCCCAGATGCGAGTGGCACACGCCCACGGCATTGCCAAGGTTCTTCTCCCCAACACGCTTTCCGATCCTGGGGCAATCGCCTGGGTGGCCTCGGTGACCGGGGACGACTTCGAGGTCGTTTCGTGGGTCGACTCGTTGCAGAGCGTGGAGATGCTTGAAGCCACGCTCACGCGGCTGGCAACAACCACGGGACGCGTGCCCACTCCGCTGCGGGTGATGGTGGAACTGGGCGGGGCCGTCGGCCGTACCGGCGCCCGTTCCATCAATGCAGTGCTGGACATCTCCCGCGCCGTGGCAGCGGCCACGCACCTCGTCCTGGTCGGCATCGGGGGCTATGAGGGGGCACCGGCGCACAGCGCCGACGAGGCCGCCCTGCAAACGGTGCGCGATTACCTGGTCGAAATGCTCAAGGCTCACAAGCTCATTTTGGCGTCGGGGCACTATTCCGAGGGATCGAACCTGATCCTGAGCACCGGCGGCCGGGCCAGCTTCGAAGACGTCGCCTCCATGCTCACCACCGCCATCGATTCCGATGCCGGTGGCCGGCGAATCGATGTCCTGATCCGTTCCGGGGACTACCTGGTGCACGACGACCGGTTCCACCGCGGCATCTCGCACTTCGCCCGTCGGGGCCTCGCCCCGTTCCGTGCCGCCATGCACGGCTGGGCGCGCGTGGTTTCCCAGCCGGAGGAGGGGCTGGCCCTGCTCGACGGCGGCAAGCGCGACTTCCCCTTCGACGAGGGCCTGCCCGAACCCCAGATGATCGGGGCCGACCTGGGCAGTGACATGGCCGAACTTGTCGGTGCGAGCATCGTGACGCAATACGACCAGCACTCGTTCTTGCGCTTTGATCCGGCCACCACCACGGTGAAGGTCGGCGACGTGGTCAGGCTCGGGCTTTCCCACCCCTGCACCGCCTTCGACAAGTGGACGCTGATCCCGGTCCTGGAGGACGCCACCGAGGACCAACGCGTCGTCTCCCTAGTTCACACCTTCTTCTAATGCGGAACGATGCCGTGCGCCCGGTCCCGGTGCGCACCGCCATCACCCGCACCCTCGTCATCGACGGCACCGGCGCCGCCCCATACCCCGGCGACGTCCTGCTGGAAGGCGGCCTCGTCGCCGGGATCCTTCCGGAGGGGAGCTTCGTCGACGACGGGGGCACCCTGGTCATCGACGGCTCCGGCCTGGCGACCTGCCCGGGATTCATCGACCTGCACGCGCGGCCGGACCCGCCCCTGCCGGCGGATCCGGAACGCCTGGCCGCCCTCACCCAGGGCGTGACCACGGAGGTGCAGTGCCAGGAGCTGCACTCCCGGGACACCGTCGCCCAGTACCTTGACCGGCTCGATCGGGGCCGCGGCACCAATGTCGCAATTCTGCTGCCGCAGGGCAGGGTGCGGGCCTTGGCCAGGGGAAGCAAGGAGGGTGCGCCGACGGCCGAACAGCTTGTAGCCCAGGTCAAGGCCGTGGCCGACGCCCTGGAACAGGGCGCGGTGGGGCTGTCCCGGGGCCCGGAACCCGTACCCGGGGCAGACGGTGCATCCGTGGAGCTCGAGGCCCTGTGCACCGCGGTTGCCGCCTACGGCGGCTACCTCTCCGCCTGCCACGACCCGAGCAGCGGCCCGCTGCTGGGCGCAGTCGGCCGCAGCATCAGGCTGGCCGCCAAGACCGGGGTTTCCCTGCAGCTTGCCCAGGTGGGCCTCGGTGCCGGGGAGGACCCCGGAACGGCCGCGGAATTATTGTCCGTGTTGGACTCGGCCATGGACTCCGGGATCGACCTGGGCTGCGATTCCCACCCGTACCTGGAAAGCGCCGTACCGCTGTCCTCGCTGCTGCCGGAGTGGGCACGGGACGGCACGGCGACCGACGTCCTGGCGCGGCTCAACGATGCCGCCGCGCTCGCCCGGATCCGTGCCGAGCTTGAGGCCGACGAAACCCTTGACTGGGACGGTGTGCGCATCGCCTCGGTGGGCTCCGGGCAGCTGTCCATGCTGGTGGGCCAAGACATCGCCCGCATCGCCGCGATCCAGTCCACCGACGCCGTCACCGCCTTCGTGCGGATCCTGGACGCCGATTCACTGGCCACCGGAATCCTGCGGCGCACGGGCAACGAGGAAAACCTGCGGGCGATCATGGCGCACCGCAGCCACAGCGGTTCCGGCGTCGGGTTCCCCGATACCGCCGCCCATCCCGGCACCTGGGGATCCTTTCCGCGCATGGTCGGCCGCTACGTCCGGGAGACCGGGACGATGGACCTTCCGGCCATGATCCACCAACTCACGGGCCGTCCCGCGGCCCGGCTGCGGCTGGCCGGGCGCGGGATTCTTGCCGCGGGAAACGCCGCCGATGTGGTGGTCTTCGACGCGGATGCCATTATTGATGTGGCCACCTTTGCCGAGCCACGGCAACCGGCGGCAGGAATCAAGCACGTGTTCGTCAACGGCGTGGCCGCCGTTTCCGGGCATCTACCCACTTCGGCCCTGGCTGGCCGGGCGCTGCGCCGCAGCGCGGAAGGAATAACACAATCCACATGAATACGCCGGAAATGATTCAGTTGCTCCACCGGGACAAGGCACTGGCGGTGGTGCGCTCCGAGGCCATCACCGACGCCGCTCAATTGTGCGGCGCACTGGTCTCCGGGGGCATCAACGCGGTGGAACTGACGTTCACGACCCCCGGGATGCTCACCCACCTGGCCCGTGCGGCCGAGACCGCGCAGACGCACGGCGCGGTGGTCGGGGCCGGGACCGTGCTGCACGCCGACCAGGCGCGTGCGGCCATCGATGCCGGGGCCCGGTTCATCATCGCCCCGGGGATCCGCCCGGAGGTTGCGGAGGTCGCCGCGCAGGCCGGGGTGCCCTTCTGCCTGGGGGCCATGAGCCCCACCGAGGTGGCCATGGCCCTGGACCTGGGCAGCGCCATGGTCAAGATCTTCCCCGCGGCCATCATGGGCTCGCAATACCTCACCGAGCTGCAGGGCCCCTACCCGGGCGTGCGCCTGCTGCCCACCGGCGGCGTCACCCTGTCCAACGCCAAGGAGTTCCTGGAGGCCGGCGCGCTGGCGGTCTGCGTCGACTCCTCGGTGGTCCCGGCCGCACTGGTCGCCGCCGGCGAACACGACGCCATCGCCAGGCTCGCTGCCGAATTCACCGCGGCCCTGCACTAGCGGCGCCCTCGGGCGCGGGGGAAGACAAACTCCGTCACCGGTGCCCGCACCCGGAGGGGCATGTGATGGGATAAGGGCATGAAACTAGCTACGCTGCGCCGGGCCGGTGCGCCCGAAACCACCTTTGCCGCCCTGATCACCGAGAAGCACTTCACCGAGCTCGACGGCTTCGCCGACGTGGGAGCGTTCCTGGCCGCCGACGCGCAGGCGCGCACCTCCGCCCTGGGCGCGGCAGCCACCGGCACCGCCACCGACCTGGCGGAGGCCGACTACGCCCCGCTGATCACCAACCCGGCCAAGGTGTATTGCATCGGCCTGAACTACCGCAACCACATTGCGGAGGTCGGCAAGGAGGAACCCGAGTTCCCGACGGTCTTCACCAAGTTCGCTTCCTCGCTGACCGGTGCCAACGATCCCATCGAGATCCCGGCCGAGGACCACCGCATCGACTGGGAGGGCGAGCTGGCGGTCATCATCGGGGAACCGGGGCGCCGCATCACCGAAACCGAGGCGCACAAGCACATTGCCGGCTACGCGGTCTCCAACGACGTGTCCATGCGCGGCTACCAGGGCCGCACCTCCGAGTGGACCCAGGGCAAGTGCTGGGACGCGGCCTCCCCGCTGGGCCCCTGGCTGGTCAGCCCGGAGGACTTCGCCACCGGCGCGAAGATCACCACGCGCGTGAACGGCGAGGTGGTCCAGGAGGACTCCACCTCCGACCTGGTCTTCTCCCCCGCCGCGCTGGTGGCTTACCTGTCGGTGTTCAACGAGCTGCGCCCGGGCGACGTGATCCTCACCGGGACCCCTGCGGGCGTGGCCCTGGGCCGCCGCAACGAGGCCGGACGCCACCCGTGGCTGAAGGCAGGGGACGTGCTGGAGACAACCATCGAGTCCCTGGGCACCAGCAGCAACACCTTCCTCTAGGCGACTGCTTCACCGGGCCATTCCCCAAGTGCCGGCGGTCCTCCGCGGCCGCCGGCGGGAGCGGGTCAGCCTGCCTCAGGGGATGAGGACGAGCCGTCCGCGCAGGCCGCCGTCGGCCAACCGGGCGTGGGCTGCCACCGCCTCCCCCAGCGGGTAGGCCTGTGCGACGGAGGTGCCGATCTTGCCTTGGTCCGCGAGTCGAGAGAGCTCGGCGAGCTGGGCACCGTCGGCCCGCACCGTGAGCGCGTCGACACGGACGCCGCGTTCCGCATCGGGTTCCCGCCCCGGCCACAAGCCAACGTAGGAACCACCATCCCGGACGGCGGAGATCGCCGCGTGCCCCAGACCGGCGGCGTCGAACACGCCGTCGAAACCCGCACGCTCCAGGGCCGTCCCCCCGGCTCAGGAAGTGGCTGGCTCCGCGAGAGACGAGGGAGGGTTCGTCGCCGGCCGAGGCCAGCGCGGTGACCTCCAGGCCCTGCCAGTGGGCCAATTCCACGGCGTATCCCCCGACCCCGCCGGCCGCGCCCGTGACGAGCAGGCGTTGCCCCGGTCGCAGCGCCAGCAGGCCCAGGGCCTGCGCCGCGGACAGCGCGTTCAGGGGCAGCACCGCGGCGTGGACGTCGTCGAGTGAGGCAGGGGCGGGGGCGACCGCCTCCGCATCGAGCACGACATAATCGGCGTGTGTGCCCAGCGGCTCGTGGTGGCCCGTGGCCAGGCCCACGACCCGGACCCCGAGCGTCCAGTCGACCCCGGTCCCCACGGCATCAATCGTGCCGGCAACATCCCAGCCCAAGCCGATTCGCTCCCCGTCGCCGCCGAAGACCCCCGAACGCATGGCAACATCCACCGGGTTCAGCGCCGCCGCGCCCACCTTGACCCTCACCTGGCCGGGTCCCGGTACGGGTACCGGGACCTCGGTGATCTCGACTGTCTCGGGTCCACCGAAGCGGGAAACTGTTGCGGCGCGCATGAACATGGCATTCCTTACGGGTTGGGGGTGGGGCGGGCGATTCTGCCGCATCGGATGAAGCCTCCGCGGTGACTTGCGGGCGAAACCGAAGCCCGGTACGAACCGCCGAGCCGATGGTCGCGGCCCAGGACCTGGCCCGCTTTCGCCTGCATGGCGTGTAACTCCATACTGGGACAGTATTGAAATCGATACAAAAGGCACACGCGTGTGCGTAAGCGGAATGGCAGGTGCGCCATGGAACACGACCCGAGCACAGGGCAGGCCGGGGCACTGTCCGGGCCATGCTCCCGCTGGCCGGCGGAACACGGGGAAACCATCCGGCAGATCATCGAGCGCGCGGGCAACAAGTGGGCCGTGCTCGTGGTCAGCTCGCTCAATGGCGGGCCGCTTCGCTACACCGACCTGCTGCACTCCATTGAAGGCCTGTCCCAGCGAATGCTCACCCACACGCTGCACCAACTGCTGCGTGACGGGCTGGTCACCAGGACTTCCTATCCAGAGGTGCCCCCACGGGTGGAGTATGGGCTGACGGATCTGGGCACCACCCTGCTCATCGCCGTCACCACACTGATCGACTGGGCAGGCACCCACCACGACGAGATCCAGGACCACCGCACCCGATTCGACCAGGCGGAGGGCACCGCCTGAGACCCGGTGCCAGGCACGCGCCGGATCCGGAGAGACATGCCGTTCCCTCTCGGCCGATCCCCCTGACGGCGCGAACATGCCACGCCAATCCGGGGCCCGGACCAAAAATCGGCTCCGACGTAACCGCGCATGGATATTGCCGCCACAACTCGTAGGCTGGGGCACATGACGTTTACCACCTGCGACCTCTTCGACAACGATGAAACCCTGCAATCGGTTTCCCTGCAATTTGAGAACCTCGGTGCCCATCCCCGCTTCAGCGGCCCGGTGCGCACGGTGCGCTGCTATCGGGACAACGGTCTGGTCAAGTCCCTGCTCAACTCCCCCGGAAACGGCGCCGTACTGGTCGTCGACGGCGCCGGGTCGCTGGAATCCGCGCTGATGGGCGACATGATTGCCGCCGCCGCGGTGGAAAACGGCTGGGCGGGTGTCGTGATCTTTGGCGCGATCCGCGACCGCGTGGCCCTGGCCGACACCCCGCTGGGGATCAAGGCCCTGGGCTCGAACCCGCGCAAGAGCGCCAAGGACTCGGTCGGCGCGGTGGATTTGGTCGTGGCCTTTGGCGGCGTCACGTTCGTACCCGGTGCGATGCTCTATTCGGACGAGGACGGGATCCTGGTCGCCGCCTGATCGCCCCGGCTGCCGCTACCGCGTGAAAGCGGCCGTCCGTCGGGTCGGCGGGCGGCCGCGGGAACAAGCCATGCCCCATCCTTGTTCTTGTGTAGGCTCGACGGCAGGAACAAATCCGTGGCCACTGCCACGGTGTAGAACCAAATGAGGGGCAGGTAATTCATGAAGGTCACGATCATTGGCGGCCACGGCAAGGTCGCGCTGCTTGCAGCCGCCCAATTGGCCAAGCGCGGCGATGCGGTCACCTCCATCATCCGCAACCCCGACCACGCCGCGGATGTACAGGACACCGGCGCCACGGCCCTGGTGCTGAATGTCGAAAACGCGACGGCCACCGAAATGGCCGAGGCCTTCAAGGGCGCCGACGCGATTGTCTGGTCGGCCGGGGCCGGTGGCGGAAATCCCGACCGCACCTATGCAGTTGACCGCGACGCCGCCATCCGTTCCATGAACGCGGCCGAGATCGCCGGGGCCAAGCGCTTCGTCATGGTCTCCTTCCTCACCGCCTCCACCGAATACCTGGTGCCGCTGGATGACCCGTTCTACCCGTACATGGCCGCCAAGATCGCCGCCGACGAACACCTGCGCGCCAGCGCCCTGGACTACACCATCCTGGGACCCGGCGCCCTGACCCTGGCGGAGCCCACGGGGCTGCTGAACCCGGAGCCGGACCCGGCGGCCGACACCTCCACCTCCCGGGCCAACACCGCCCTGGCCATCGTGGCCGCACTGGACGAGCCGGCAAGCATCGGCCGGACCATCAACTTCAGCGACGGCGACGTCCCCGTCGCCCAGGTCATGGCCTCCGGCAGCTGACCGCCTTCGCCGGGAGGCGCCCCGCCTGCCGCAACGGCGCGACGGCGACCGAGGGCACCGTCCAATTCACCGACGGCACGCTTTCGGTCGCCGGCTCCGCCTCCACCGCGCGCCGCTGACCCCGGGGCCGCCCGCAGCCCGACATAAATGGAACTCAGTTCCTTGACATGAGATGGAGTTCCACGGAAGACTGGTGTGACACAGCCCACATCGATCCATGGAGCCGCAGCAGTGAGCACCCCCACAGCAAACGCAACCCTCTCAGTCGCAGCAATCCTGGCCGAATCGGCCCGACGCCACGCCACCCGCCCGGCCATCACGTTCGGCGGCGCGAGCACCAGCTACGAGGAACTGTGGGACCAGACCCGCGCCTACGCCGGCGCCCTGCGGGACGCGGGAATCGGCGAGGGCGACCGCATTGCCGTGCTCATCCCCAATGTCACCGACTTCGCGCGCGTCTACTACGCAATCCTGTCATTGGGAGCCGTCGTCGTTCCGATCCACGCGCTGCTCAAACGCCACGAAATCCAGTACATGCTCACCGACGCGCAGGTGAAGCTCATGGTCTGCGCGGCCCCGCTGCTGGGCGAGGGAGCACCCGGCGCCCAATCCGCGGGCGCCGAGGTACTCACCGTCATGGCGCCGGAGGCCGGCGACCTGCCACGCCTCGAGGACCTGGCCGCGGCGGCGACGCCCATCGACACCTATCTGCCGCGCAACCCGCTGGACATCGCCACCATCCTCTACACCTCGGGCACCACCGGCAAGCCCAAGGGCGCCCTGGGAACCCACCTGGCACTGGTGGAACAAGTCAACGTCATCCTGCTCAACACCCTGGACATCCGCGCCGGCGACAAGATCTTCGGCGGCCTGCCGCTCTTCCACACCTTCGGGCAGACCGTGGTGCTCAACGCCGGGCTGCGCGCCGGCGCCGAACTGCTGCTGTTGCCCAAGTTCACCGGCGAGGCTGCCCTGTCCATGGTGCTCGATGAGGGCGTACACATCTTCGCCGGCGTCCCCACCATGTACCTGGGACTGCTGGAGGCCGTTAAGTCGCGCCCGGAAACCGCCCCGGAACTGCGCTACGCGGTCTCCGGCGGCGCCTCGCTGCCCATGGTGGTGCTCGAGGCCTTCAACGCCCGCTTCGGCGCGCTCATCCACGAGGGCTACGGGCTGACCGAGACCTCGCCGGTCGCCAGCTTCAACCATGTCGGCAAGGAACCGAGACCCGGAACCATCGGACAGCCGATCTGGGGCGTGGAGGTGGAAATCGCCCGCGCCGAGTTCCACGACACCGTCGAGCTGCTGCCGCGCGGGGAACTCGGGGAGCTGGTGGTGCGCGGGCACAACCTCTTTTCCGGGTACCTGAACCGTCCGGAGGCCACCGCGGAGGCCATGGTGGACGGCTGGTTCCGCACCGGGGACCTGGGAACCAAGGACGCGGACGACTACCTCACCATCGTGGACCGCAAGAAAGACATGATCCTGCGCAACGGCTACAACGTGTACCCGCGCGAGGTCGAGGAAGTGCTGGTGGCCCATCCGGAGATCACCAATGCGGCGGTCTTCGGTGTCCCCGACGAAAAGCACGGCCAGGAGATCGTGGCGGCGGTGACCCTGCTGGCCGGAAGCCTACTGGATGCCACGGCCATCGGCGACTACGCCAGGGAGCGGCTTGCAGCGTACAAGTATCCGCGGCTGGTGGAGATCGTGGCCGAGTTCCCGCTGGGTCCCAGCGGCAAGGTGCTCAAGCGTGAACTGGTCACCCGGTACGGCAAGGAGTAGCCGACGTCATCGGGAACGGGTTGCCACCCCCAGGCTGTAGGCGCTTTCGAAACGCGGGGCACCGGGAAAGTAGAACGTGTCCAGCTCGGTGATCTCAAACCCGGCATCGCGAATCATTTGCGCGGTGGAGCGGGTGAGGTGGCAGCCGCCGGCCAGTGCCTTCTGGATGGGTTCGACCCGTCGCTGGAAGCGTTGGACCTTTTCATCGGGCGCCAGCCCGTGTTCCAGGAAGTGCAGCGCCCCGCCGGGCTTGAGCACCCGCCGGACCTCGGCCAGGGCCGCCGCGGCATCCGGGATGGTGCACAGCGTAAAGGTGCTCAACGCGTCATCGAAGGAGCCGTCGGGCTCCGCCAGATCCTGGCCGTCCGGCGACCCGCGAACGATCCGCGTGCCCGAGGAGGCACGCACGCCGTCCGAAAGCCGCCAGGCGGTGTCTGAGGGTTCAATGGCCACCACTTCGGTGGTGGCCGCCGGGTAGTGGGCCACGTTGCTGCCCGAACCGAAACCCAGTTCCAGCACCCGCCCGCCGAGCCCCGTACACACCCTGGCGCGCAACGGGTCCAGGGACCCGTTGCCGCAGGCGAAAGCGACGATCCGCGGCAGCACGTACTTCGCGTAGAGGCCGGCCATCAGGCGCAGGCCTCGGACTGGTTGGATCCTTTGTCGCCCATGTCAACAGTCTCTGCCCCCTGCGCCGTGCAAGCAAGCGGACGGAGATCCGCCACGTCGCGCGGCACAAAAGAAACGGGCCCGGCGGGTGCGCCGTGATGCGCGCCTGCCGGGCCCGAGGTCACCCGGAGGCGACCGGAAGTCTTAGGCGTTCCACAATCCGTAGGAATCGGCCAGGTCCGCGATCTTCTGGGCACGGGCCAGACGCGGGAGGTAGGACCCGTCGCCGACCGTGGCACCGGCCGCGTGGGCGTCAAGCATGTCGTGGGCCCAGGACAGCTCGTCGGTGCTGGGCGAAAGGCCGAGGTTGATCTCATCGACCTGGGTGCGCGAGAGCGCCAGCTTGCCGGTCATGCCCATGGAGGCGGTGATCGCGGAGTCCGCCAGGACCTCGGCGGCGTCTGCGCCGGGAGCAGGCGGGCCGTCAATGGCGCCGGGGAGCTTGCCCACGCGCGATGCCACCACGAGCTTGCCGCGGGCATAGGCCAGAGCGAGCGGGTCGCCGGAGACGCCGGTGTCCTTGCGGAAGTCGTTCACGCCGAAGGCCAGGCGGAAGGTGCCGGGGGCCGAGGCGATCGCCGTGGCGTTCTCGATGCCGAGTGCGGATTCAACCAGGGCGAGCACCGGGGTGCCTGCCTGCAGGCGCATGGCCGTGTAGGTGACCTGCTCGGGCTTTTCCGTCATGGCCAGCATGACCCCGCGCAGGCCCGGGGCCTTGGACAGCTCGGCCAGGTCCTTGGCCCAGAAGTCGGTGTCGATTCCGTTGACGCGCACCCAGGCGGTCATGCCGGTGGACAGTGCCTCGACCACGGCCTCGCGTGCGGCATCCTTCTTGTCGTCCGGAACGGCGGCTTCCATGTCAAAGATGACCGAGTCGGCCTCGGACGCGAGCGCCGGGGCGAAGTCCTCGGGCTTCGAGGCGTTGACTAGCAGCCAAGAGCGGGAAAGTTTTGCCGGAAGGTTAGCTGCGCGACGGTTACGGAATGCCATGCCTCCAGCCTACCGACTTCGCGCACCAAGGTACCAACGCGGAAGGGTCGGCGCGTACACAAAGCCGCGAAAGGCCGAGAAATGGGCCTTCGGTGTGACTAACTCGACGCCCATGTTTCGCGCGACACCCAAATTGAAGTAGGGTTTTTGAGGCTCTGTATCGGCCGTCACAACGAAGCGCCACCAATCCCCAAGGATAGTCAGCACCATGACAGAACAAACGCTCACACAAGCATCGGGTGGTGAGTCCCCCGACGGCAATCCGCCTCTCGAGCGGGCACTTTCAAACCGCCACATCCAGCTCATGGCCATCGGCGGTGCCATCGGCACGGGCCTGTTCATGGGCTCGGGCAAGACCATCTCGGTCGCGGGCCCCTCGGTCATTTTCGTCTACATGATCATCGGATTCATGCTGTTCTTCGTCATGCGTGCCATGGGCGAATTGCTGCTGAGCAACCTGAAGTACAAGAACTTCGGGGACTTCGCCGGCGACCTCCTGGGCCCGTGGGCTTCCTTCTTCACCGGCTGGACCTACTGGTTCTGCTGGATCGTCACCGGCATCGCCGACGTGGTGGCCATTGCCCACTATGTCGCCTTCTGGTGGCCCGACCTCGCGCTGTGGATCCCGGCCATCCTCTGCATCCTGGTCTTGCTGGCATTGAACCTTCCCACGGTCCGCGCCTTCGGCGAGACCGAGTTCTGGTTCGCGCTGATCAAGATCATCGCCATCATGGCCCTGATCGTCGTCGGCCTGGTCATGATCATCATGAGCTTCGAAACCGATGGCGCACGCGCCTCCTTCACCAACCTGTGGGAGCACGGCGGAATGTTCCCGACCGGCTTCATGGGCTTCGTTGCAGGTTTCCAGATCGCGGTGTTCGCCTTCGTCGGCATTGAATTGGTCGGCACCGCGGCGGCGGAGACCAAGGATCCGGAAAAGAACCTTCCCCGCGCCGTGAACTCCATCCCGATCCGTGTGCTGCTCTTCTACGTCGGCGCCCTGGTCATCCTCATGGCCGTCCGCCCGTGGACCAGCTACTCGGCGGACGAATCACCGTTCGTTGGCATGTTTGCCCTGGCCGGCCTGGTCGGCGCCGCGGGCGTGATCAACTTCGTGGTACTCACCTCGGCGACGTCCAGCGCGAACTCTGGCATATATTCCACTTCACGCATGGTTTACGGGCTGGCCCGAGAGGGCGATGCACCCAAGGCCTTCGGAAAACTCTCGAGCCGCAAGGTCCCCAAGAACGCGCTGATCTTCTCCTGCATGTTCCTGCTCGCCGGCGTGGCACTGCTCTACGCGGAGGGCTCGGTTGCCGAGGCCTTCACCTTGGTCACCACGATCTCCGCGCTGTGCTTCATGTTCGTGTGGTCGATCATCTTGATCAGCTACATCGTCTACCGCCGCCGCCGTCCGGAGCTGAATGCGGCCAGCAAGTTCAAGATGCCAGGCGGATCGTTCATGCCCTATGTGGTGCTGGCCTTCTTCGGTTTCATCATCTGGGCCCTGACCACCCAGCCCGACACCATGATGGCCCTGATCTTCACCCCGATCTGGTTCGTTGCGCTGGGCATCGGCTATCTAGTGCTGCGCCGCAACCCGGCGCACGCGGCAATCCGTGCCGAGCACGACGCCAAGGTCGCTGCCGAGCACGCCGCACGCAGGGCCCGCCTGCGCGCCTAGCATTCCGCAACACGTCAAGACGGCGGCTGGGAGAACCCTATTTACGGGTTCTCCCAGCCGCCGTCTTTCATATGGGAGGGGAAGCCGGCCAGGCCTTTCAAGGCCCGGAACGTCAATTAAGGCAAATCGGCTGGGCATGCTTGCGTTCCGTCGGCTCCGGGGAGCAGGCAGCGACCTGAAGCAGGGAGAACTTTTCGCCGTAAAGCCCGAGGTTCACGTCGCAGTGCGCCATATACAGGGATTCGGGTACCAGCCGGATCCACTGCCCGTGAAACTCGAAGACGTCGCCTTCCCCGTAGCTCGCGCCGCGTGCCAGCAGCGTACGGACCAGGTGGTGCATCAAGCTCGGGGTCCCCTGGGGAAATTCGGTGAAGTCCTCCATTCCGGCAATCAACTCGGGAAGGCCCTTTTCCGTCAGGCCGACCGAATAGCAAACCTGCAGCCGGTGCTCCGAATCCGAGTCGATGACGATGCCGTAGTCCTCCCGGCGGATCATCTCCCGAAACGGTTGCAGCATCGCCAGGTGTTCGGGATCCACGGCTGGTCCAAACAACATGTCCTTGCCCCCTGCCCTTAGCGTTTCCGGCCGGCGACCGGGCCGTAGCCTGCCGGTGCTGAAATGGACGCGAACATCAAGGCGGACGAGGGCGGCGGCACGTCGCGGTCCATGAAATGGATTTCCAGGACCCTCGTGCCGTGCCCGTAGCGGGCATAAGCCCCCAGGGCGAACTTGGTGGCCCCGTGCATGGTGGAGAAGTACAGCTTCTGGCCGGTGGGCCCATTGGAGGTGTGGCCGTCGTCGAAGTGTTCGTGGCGGCGGGCCACCGACGTCGCAAAGCAGTTAAGCAGTTGGTTGGTCTCCTCCATGTCCAGGCCGCGGACCAGGAACTCGGGCTCGCCGCGCTTCGTGAGCCCCATGGTGTAGCCAAAGCACCTGCGGGGGTTGGGGTCCTCCACGTATTGGATGGCCCAGCCGTGCTGCTCGATCAGGTTGTTAATGCGTCGCTCGACTGCTTCGGCCGACCACCCATCGCACTGGAGGCACATGGTCCTGCTCCTGGTTCGTCTCGATGTTTCACTGACATCACCAAGTGTTCGCCGTTCCATCGGGCCGTGGGGCGCTTTTGCGCAGATTGTGGATAACTTCCCGAAACCGGGAAGACGGCCAATCCGCCGTCCAGATCTCGGCGATCGCGGTGGCGGGCAGTGGCTACACCCCGGCCACCACGGCTTCCTGCCTTGACGCTGTGCCCAGCGGCCCGAAGGCGTTGCGGTAGGCGGCACCCGGGTGGTTCTCCGGAAGCCGGTCGTGCCCGAAGATCTTGCTCCGCAGCGTCCCTTCGACGTATTCGGTCTTGGCCAGGCCGCGCTTCTGCTGCGTGGGCAGGATGTGTTGGTTCGGCTTGGATATGCACTTGCGCCAGGGGCCGATGGTGCGAACCTGTCTTGCCGCCGACGGCGGCGGGTCCCCTGCGTGGGATCCGGGTCCGAACGGACCCAGCAATTCTCGCCGTGTTCAAGGCGCCCGCCGGCCAGGGCCCCGAGCCTGCCAGGGGGATCGCCGACGGTCGATCATTTCTAGGGTTGTGCGGCGAATCCGACCGGCACCGCGGCGGCCGTCCACACGCTTCCGTCCTTGGCGCTGGACACGAACAGCAGCAGCGCGCCGGAGCCGGTGCCGGGGTTGCCCCACTGGACGCTCCCGCTGAACGGACCCAGGTCGGGTCCGGATCCGCCCATGACGATCCCGGTTCCGAGCGGCTCCGCCGTTCCGTGGGCACGGACTTCGACGTTCACGGTCGCTTCGAAGGCGCGGGAGGATCCGGAAAGCGCCACCGGGGCGCTGATCATCTCACCGGCCGCCGGCACATCAAGCTGGATCTCGCTGCTGGTCGCCCCGATGGCGTACCACTGGCCGTCGGACAGCTGCCGCAGCAAGACGGTGGTCACGGCCCCGTCCGCGAGGGCACGGATCTCCAGTTCACCGGAGCGTGCGTCCCCCTGCATGAATTCGCCATAGACCGGGTCGGTGAACCCGGCGAAATCCTCGGCGAATCCCTCGGCCGCGTCTTCCGGGGTCCCATAGCGCAGGGTGCCTCCCGGATCCGGCCAAACGACAGTGGCCGCCTCGGCGGCGGGCAGGGTCGGGGTGCCGGGCAAATCCGAGGCACTCGCCGTCGGTGACGGGGTCGGGGCGGAAGTGACCGGAGAGCTGGGCGAGGCGGTGGTTTGAGGGGCCGCGGTCGTTCCCGGGCCGTCCTGGCCGGGGCCGCCGGCCTGCTGCATCAGCATGATCGCGATCCAGACAGCCGCCGCCACGAGTGCCGCGGCAAGCAGTACGATGACGGTTTTCCGGCCACGGTCGGACGGGGCTGTGTTCTCGTTCATGGCTGCACCGTAACTATCGGAACACCATGCAAACAAGGCCGGGCAGGCCGCATTTCGGTGACGTTTTCGATGCACGCCGCCACCCCGGCAAGCGCCTCCGCCGTGTCGGCGCACGAGCCGGTTTCCCCGACCTCCCCGCCGGCGGATGGTCCGTTAACCCCGGACGGCTCTGGCCCGGCCACCCGTAGGCGGCCGGCCAGAGCCGTTGAATGAATCCGAGGCGCTACTGGCCCTTCGAAGCCTCCGCGACGGCGGCGGAGACGGCCGGCATGACGCGCGGGTCAAGCGGCGACGGAACGATGTAGTCGCTGGAGAGCTCGTCCTGGGCCAGCTCGGCGATGGCGTGCGCTGCCGCAATCTTCATTGCGGAGGTGATGCGGCGCGCGCCGGCATCCAGGGCACCGCGGAAGATGCCCGGGAAGGCCAGGACGTTGTTGATCTGGTTCGGGAAGTCCGAGCGGCCCGTGGCCACGACGGCAGCGTACTTGCGTGCGACATCCGGCATGACCTCCGGGTCCGGGTTGGACAGCGCGAAGATGATGGCGTTCTCGTTCATCTTCGCCAGGTCCTCTTCCACGAACTTGGAGGAGGAAACTCCAACGACGACGTCGGCGCCGTCGAGGGCCTCGCGGATGCCGCCGATCAGGCCGTCCTTGTTGGTGACGGCGGCGTACTTGGCCTTCACGGCATTCAGGTCGTCGCGGTCGCGGTGGATGATGCCCTTGGAATCGACCAGCACCACATCGCCCAGGCCGACGCTGATGAGGATCTCCGCAATGGCGATGCCGGCGGCGCCCGCACCCGAGATCACGGCGCGCATCTGGCCCAGTTCCTTGCCGGCGACCTTGGCCGCGTTGATCAAGGATGCCAGGACGACCACGGCGGTGCCGTGCTGGTCATCGTGCATGACCGGGCAGTCGAGGGCCTCGATGAGGCGTTCCTCGAGCTCGAAGCAGCGCGGGGCCGAGATGTCCTCGAGGTTCACGGCGCCGAAGCTCGGGCGCAGGCGAATGAGGGTCTCGATGATCTCGTCGACGTTGGTGGTGTTCAGCACCAGCGGGATGGAATCCAGGCCGCCGAATTCCTTGAAGAGCGCGCTCTTGCCTTCCATGACCGGAAGCGAGGCGGCGGCGCCGATGTTGCCCAGGCCCAGCACTGCGGTTCCGTCGGAGACCACCACGACCAGGCGGGAGGCCCAGGTGTGCGTGGCGTGCATGGCCGGGTCCGCGGCGATGGCGCGGGAAACCTGCGCGACGCCCGGGGTGTAGGCAATGGAGAGGTCGCGCTTGGTGGTCAGCGGCATCTTGGACTGAACGCTGAGCTTGCCGCCGATGTGGGCGTCGAAGATGTCGGCTTCGGTGATGGTGGCGGCAGCGTTAAGTGAGGTGTCGATGGACATGGATGTCTCCTTGAAAGTTCTGAATTGTGTCGGAGCGAGGAATCGATTCGATGATCGTAGATGTCGCAGGTTTCGGCAGATCCACGTCGACGTGGTGATCGCTTACTAGTTGGCCTCGCTGTGCGTCTGCCGGCCCGGGGTGGGGGCTCAGGCGATGCGCACTGGTCAGTACTTTCTTTAGACCGTGGTCCTCACACTACGGCATTTCGCCGCACCCGCGCCACCACTTGGCGCAACCATCTTGAAACATTCGCCGCCCTCTGCTTGCCGGGCGCCTCCGGTTTCGATGCGTCGACACGCATGGCCAACGCTTCCGACCGGCGCTTTGGCGCGGCATCGTGCATGATGGAAACATGTCGTCTCCAACACCGTCATTGAGCAAGGCCACGGCCTTTCCCGCCCTGGAAAAGAAGGCTGCGGCACGGCTCGCGGCAGCCCTCGAAGAGTCCGCGGACACCACCATCTTTGTCAACGGCACCACCCTGCAATTGCCGGATGTCGCCCACGCGGCCTTGATCGACGTCCTGCAGCGCATGGCTCGCGGCGACGAGGTGAGCGTGAGCACCGTCGAATCGCTGCTGAACACCTCGCAGGCGGCGAAAATGGCGGGTGTGTCGGCCAGCTACCTGCGCAAGCTCACCGACTCCGGAGTCATCCCTGTCGAATACCGCGGCACGCACCGCAGGATCCGTCCCGCCTCCGTGCAGGCCTGGCTCGACAACCGCACCGAGGCACCGAGCGACACCCCGGAATAGACCCAAACGCAACTCCACCGTGCTGGTTTGGGCGGGCAAGACCTTCGTATGTTTTAAGTGGTCGTAGCGGCCGGCGAGGGTGCTTGAAAAGAGAGGGTCGCCATGTTCCGGAATCATTTGATTCGGCTCTCGCTGGGCCCTCTTGCGGGTGCCGGCATGGTCCTGGCCCTCGCCGGTTGCCTCGGCGGCCCTCCACCGGCCCCGATGCCGACAGAGACCGGAACCCTGGAAACCGGCCTGCCCTCCGCCACCACCGCACCGTCGAGTGCACCCGCGCCGATGCCCTCACCCTCGGCCGCCGCATCGGCGAGCGCCACCGCCACTACCACCGCCACTCGGGCCACCAGCGCCCCGCTGTCTGCCACGCCAGTGCCATCGACTCCCCCGTCGGCGAGCGCCCCTGCGGCCAGCAGCGCCGTGCCGTCGCCGATTCCCGTGCCGTCGCCGATTCCTTCGCCCCTACCCACCGCCCCGCCGTCCGCCACCCTTCCGGAGACATCGACCTCCTCGTTGACGATTTTCTACGTGGCACTCGGCGACCAGGGGCAGGCCGGTCCGATGATCGGTTGCGGCGACAGCATCGTCGCCACCGAAACCGGGCCCGTGATCTACGCCAGCCAGGTGGAGGCGTCGATGAGTGACCTGCTTGAGAACAAGGACACCGTGCACGGCGAATCGGGTCTCATGAATGCGCTCGCGGGCTCGAATTTGAGTTACGTCTCTTCTTCGGTGTGGGGTGACACCGTGACCGTCGAACTCACCGGGGACCTCAGCTCCGGCGGCATTTGCGATGATCCGCGCATCATTGCCCAGCTCTCCTACACGGCCATGGTTGCGGCCGGGAGCGGGGAAGCGAAGATCCTGGTCGACGGCACGGACATCACTGACAAACTGAGCCAGAAATAGCCAGATGTTGACTTATAGGCAACAAGTGTTGATAAAGTTCCGGTGTGACCTCAACAACAGAACCCGGCATGGGCAGTGAAACCGAAATCGCCATGGAGCGTGCGGCCGCGCACGAATCGCTCTTTTCGGAGCGCGCATCGCACATCAAGCAATCCGCGGTCCGTGACGTCTTCGAACTCTCCCTCGACCCCTCGCTGGTCTCGCTGGCCGGCGGCAACCCCTACCTGCAGTCGCTGCCCCTGGAAAAGCTCGGGGCCATGGCCTCGGAGCTCATCGCGACCCAGGGCATGACCGCGCTGCAATACGGCAGCGGACAGGGCACCGAGGAGCTGCGCGCCCAGATCTGCGAGGTCATGGCCGAGGAAGGGATCACCGGGGTCGACCCGGATAACATTGTCATCACCACCGGGTCACAGGCCGCACAGGATGTTGCCTGCAAGGTCTTCTGCAACCCCGGGGACACCGTGCTGTGCGAGGACCCGACCTACGTGGGCGCCCTGAACACCTTCGAGGCGTACCAGGTGCGTGCCGAACCCGTCGCCACCGACGAACACGGGCTCGTTCCCTCAGCCCTGCGCCAACGCATCGCCGAACTGCGCGAGGCCGGCGCACGGATCAAGTTCCTCTACACGATCCCCAACTTCAACAACCCCTCGGGAATCACCCTGGCCGCCGAGCGTCGCGCGGAGATCGCCGAGATCTGCATCGCCGAGAACATCCTCATCCTGGAGGACAACCCGTACGGCATGCTGCGCTACTCCGGGGACGCGATCAAGCCGCTGCGCGCCGATAACCCCGAACACGTCATCTACATGGGCTCGTTCTCCAAGATCCTGGCCCCCGGCCTGCGCATCGGCTGGGCGGTGGTCCCGCCCCACCTCTTCCGCCGCTTCTACCTGGCCGCCGAGGCCGTCACGCTCTGCCCGGCAACGTTCAACCAGATGCTGATCAGCAAGTACCTCGCGGAGCATGACTGGCGCGGGCAGATCCAGACCTACCGGGAGCTCTACGCCGCGCGTTGCGAGGCGATGCTCCGGGCCCTGGATGAGTACATGCCGCAGGGCGTGGAGTACACCCGGCCCGAGGGCGGCTTCTTCATCTGGGTCACGCTGCCGGAGGGAATCGACACCTACGCACTGTTGTCCAAGGGCATCGAGGCGGGCGTGGTCTTCATCCCCGGGGCCGCCTTCAGCCCCCACGACGGGCCCAGCCACCGGCTGCGCCTGGCCTTCAGCGCGGTACCCGAGGAAAAGATCCGCGAGGGCGTCAAGCGCCTGGCCCCGGTGTTGGCCGAGGCCATCGCCGAGAACGGCGTCCGCTAGAAAAGCTCCCGTCCTTCGGGGCAACGCGACGACGCGTGGCGCATGATGTATCCATGTGGTTTGGATGGATCGAGTTCGACCTCATGCTGGGCGACGTGCATTCGCTCAAGGCGAAGCGCACCGTCGTGCGCCCGATACTCGCCGAGATCAGGCACCGGTTCGAGGTCTCCGTCGCGGAGAGCGGAAGCCAGGAACTTCACCGGCGCGCCGGGCTGGCGGCGGGACTCGTCGCCGCGGACGCCGCGCACGTGATCGAGGTGCTGGACGGCATCGAGCGCCTCGTCGCGGCACGCCCGGAAGTGCAACTGCTCAGCGCACGCCGCCGCCTGGGGTCTTCCGAGGACGAGTAGGCGTGCGGCCCACGTCGGTTGCTAGTGGATAACCCAGGTGACCAGGCCCAACAGGGTGCAGACAACGGCCAAGAGGATGCCGAGCCGAGGGGCAATCCATGCGGTGACCTCCCCTTCGGTCGGCGGCGCCGCGTCCGGGCCGGGGGCCGCGGCGACGGGAATGACCGCCATTTCGTAGGCCAGCAGGATCCTCGAGGGCGCCAGCATGGTGGCCATCGACGCGGTGACGTTGGAGACCGCGACGATCTGCAGCACCGACGAGCCCATGGACGTGGCCGCCTGCGCCTGGGTTGCCGCCAGCATGGAGTTTGCCGCGGTGTTGGACCCGGAAATGAATCCGGCCAACCCGTTGACGACCGGCCCCAGGACCAGGTAGCCGGCACCGATCCCGGCCAGCGCTGCACCGAGTTCCCGGCCCATGCCGGTGGCCGCGAGCAGTGCGCCCAGGATGGTGAATCCGCCGGTGGCGATTCCCACGGGAATCCAGCTGCGGTAGGCCAGGGATGCGCGGGCGCCCAGGCTCGCGGTCCCCCCGCCAAGGGAGGCCGAACCGTACTGCGCGACCAGGCAGGCCACGATCAGCCAGACCCCGCCGCTGGTGAGTGCGCGCTTGAGCAGCGAGGCCTCCATCGGCGAGCTGAGCGCGCGGGCCGCCAGCAGTCCCAGGGTGAGCACGGCATAGGGCAGCAACGCCACCCAGACCTCGCGGCCGGCCGGCACCAGCGACCCGCCCATCTTGAAGGCCGCCAGGTGCACGGCCAACACCAGCAGCGAGCCGACGATGCCCGCCGGCGGTGTGCCCATGAGCAGGTTGGCGGCCAGGATGCCCGCGTTGAGCAGCACCGCGGCACCCGCCAGGTGCGCCAGCAGCCGACCGGGCCTGGGCGATTCCCCGCGCAGCACGAGCCACGCGGTGACTCCCGCGCCGAGCACCACCGGCAGGGTCAGCAGCGCGGAGCGGACACCCACGTCGAAGAGGGTCAGTCCGGCCAGATCCGCTGCCACCAGCGTTCCAGGACCCAGTGCTCCCCAGGGAACGGCCACCAACCCGAGCAGGCTCAGGATCGCCGAGTGCTTCACCGAATGCCCCAGTTGAATCAGCAGCGGGACGCCCACGGTGACACCGATGCCGAACCCCGTGACCGACTCGGCGAAGGGGACCAGCCCGAAGATCACCAGCACGGTTCCGGCCTGCTGGTTCGAGGCGCTTTGGCGCAGCCAGCCCGAGATCCTGTCCATGGCACCGGTTTCGGAGGTGATCCGCGAGAGCAGCACGCCGCCAAAAAGGATCAGCAGCACCTCGAGAATGGTGGGGCCGAACATGGCCCCGGCCCGCAAGAGTTCGCCGACCGGGGTGGGGAAGAAGAAGATCGCCGCGAGCACACCGGTGAGCAATGAATAGATGGCCATGGTGGTGGCCTTCGTCCGGGCCAGGAACAAGGCCATGGCCACCACGATCGGGGAGGCGGCAGCCAGTGCCAGCATGGAGGCGGTTCCTTTGTTCGGGTTGCCGCACAAGGGGGTTTCACGCGGCAGGGTCTGCTGCGATTGACGATACCTGTCCGACGCAAGAACAACGACTTGGTTGCGGCGACAGTGCCATGAGGTCATGACAACCGAGAACCGCCGCACGTTTCACAAAGTGAACGTACGGCGGTCCCCGGGATCTGATTCAGTTTGTGATTGGGCCTTGCTTAGGCGATACGCCGGGCCGGGGTCAGGTTCCGGCCCAGGGCCAGACCCAGTCCTGCCATGCCCACGCCCAACGCGAAGTGCAGGATGTTGTCCGCCGTGTTGACCGGGACAAAGTTCGCGGCACTGGACTGGTCGATGAAGACTCCGTAGAAGCCCAGGACCAGGTAGATGATCCCGCCGACGACGAGGAAGGTCTTTGCCTTCGCGGCACTGCGCCAGAGCGTGACGCCAAGAACGCCGAAGAGCAGGTGGACTACGTTGTGCAGGACCGAGACCTGGAAGATGCCAAGCAACATTGCGTCGGAGTGGTGTCCGGCCATTCCAAGGTGTTCGGTATTGCTGGTGAGGCCCGGGACGAACCCCAGGACTCCAACCAGCAGGAAGACCGCGCCAACGGCCAGTGCCACGTATTGGACAAGCGAGCGGTGGGTGTCGGTGTGTGTCGAGGCCATGATGGGCTCCTTGAGTTCCTGTCGCTTTTCAACGCGGGTGCGTTGCTGACATCAGGCATTCGGAACCACGGCGCGGACGGATTGCCCGCGGCACAAAAAAATTTCAGGAAGAGCCCTACGCCTCGTTGAGTTCGTCGTAGTCGTTCCGGGCCCGGATGATTTTTTCCGCGTGGTCCTGCGACCACTCCCGCATGATTTCCAAGGGTCCCAGCAAGGTGGCGCCGAGGCCGGTAAGTTCGTATTCCACCCGCGGCGGCACCTCGGGATAAATGGTCCGGGTCAACAACCCGTCACGTTCTAGGGAGCGCAGGGTTTGGGTGAGAACCTTGGGTGTGACACCGCCAATGTCCTGCCGTAGCTGCGAGAACCGGCGCGGCCCCGATTCCAGGGCCAGGAACACCAACGGCGTCCACTTGTCCCCCATGCGCTGCATGATCGAGCGCGAGGGGCAGTCCGGGCTCATGACATCGAAGGCCCGCTGCTCAGTATCCATGAGGTAACCATATTACGTTGAGGTACTCGATATCAATTGGATACCATGGACGTCATGCAACTGTGCGGGCCGGTATGGCCCGCACCACCAGAGAGAAGGGAACAGCCCATGAAGATTGCCGTTTACGGAGCCACCGGAATGGTCGGCAGCCAGATCGTCGCCGAGGCAGCCAAGCGTGGCCACGAGGTCACCGCGGTGTCGCGCAGCGGACGTGAAGTCGAGGGTGCAGCGTCGGCAAGCATCGCCGAATTGGGCGATTCGGCCGCCTACCGCGCGCTGGCCACCACCAACGACGTGGTCGTCTTCTCGGTTCCGCCGTCGCGCACGGGAGAGGCCCACCAGCCGTTCATCGACGCCCACGAGGAAATCTCCGAGACCCTTGTCCCGGCCCGCGTGTTCGTCGTCGGCGGCGCCGGCGCGACCGAGGTTGACGGCGTGCGCCTGGTCGACACCCCGGGCTTCCCGGAGGAATACATGCCCGAGGCCCGCACCATGGGCGAGGTCCTTGATTTCTACACCTCGGCCTCCGGCCTGGACTGGACGATGCTGGCACCGGCACCGGTCATCGCACCGGGCGAGCCTTCCGGCGCAATCGTCCTGGGCAACGACTCCCCCGCGGGCAACCACGTCAGCACCGGGGACTTCGCCGTTGCCGCACTGGACGAGCTCGAGGATCCCAAGCACCAACACCGCCGCTTCACGGTGGCCAGCGCCTAGTCATTTATCGACCGGTGACGGCGTCCGTGATTCATTCAAACGCCACGCAACGGGTGTGGTGGGACCGGCAATAACGGTTCCGCCGCACCCGATCGCCGTTAACCCCCTTCCCGGGTACGCCCGCCCGGGGCTATGAACTCGCGCACACCCGCCTGCGCCGGGCCCTCCCCGAGGACTATGGTTGATGGCGGTGCCCCTCCGTGCCCCCGGCAGCATTCCGCCCCGGGAGCGTCGCGGCAGGCCGCCACACATCACTTCACCGGTTCGCAGGAAGCAGCATCATGAGACACGTTCGCCCCTTGGCAACTCGCCTTTTCCCGGCCGCCACGGCCCTGGCCGCGGCCTTGGTGCTCGCAGGCTGCGCACCGGCCACCACGGCACCCGAGTCAGGTAGCGATGCAGGTCCCCCGGTCACCGGCGGCACCCTGGTCTACGCCTCCGGCGATGCCGAGCCGTCCTGCCTGGATCCGCACGTGGGCGGAAACTATCCGCAGGCACTTGTCTCCTCCCAGTACCTGGAGACCTTGTACACCAAGGACGCCGAGGGCAAGCTGATCCCCTGGCTGGCCGAGGACTCCACCGTCTCCGAGGACGGACTGACCCGCACCGTGAAGATCCGCGAGGGCATCACCTTCACCGACGGCACACCGCTGACCGCCGAGGCCGTCAAGGCGAACTTCGAGCATCTGCTCGATCCCAAGACCGCATCCTCCACCGGATTCCTGGCCCTGGGCAAGATCGATTCCATGAAGGCGATCGACGAGGCCACCCTCGAACTGAAGCTCACGACGCCTGACAACTCCCTGCTCGAGTCCTTCTCCATGCCGTGGGTCTCCATCCAGTCCCCGGTGGCGCTCAAGCGCAGCCAGGAAGAGAACTGCGCCGCACCCGTGGGCACCGGCCCGTTCAAGGTCGCCTCGTGGAAGAAGCAGGACGCGGTGAACCTGGTGCGCAACGAGGACTACGTGCAGCCTGTGGCCACGCCCGGCCACGAGGGCGCCGCCTACCTGGACGGCATCACCTGGCGTTTCATCCCCGAGGCCGCCACCCGCTACGCCGCGCTGCAGGCCGGCGAGGTCCAGGTCATCGACAACGCCCAGCCCGACACCATTGCCGCCGCCGCGAAGTCCCAGGGCATCGAGCACCTGGACGCACCCCGCCCCGGCGCCTCGAACCGAATCGAGCTGAATTCCTCCAAGGCCCCGTTCAACGACGCCCTGGTCCGCGAGGCCTTCATCCACGCGGTCAACGTCAACGCGGGCGTCGACTCGCTCTTCTTCGGCACCGCGCCGCGTTCCTACTCCCCGCTCTCCAGCGTCGAGCCCCTGGCCTACTCCGCCGAATCGCTCTTCGGCTACGACCCGGCCAAGGCCGGGGAGCTGCTGGATTCTGCCGGCTGGACCGAACGCGACGCCGAGGGCTACCGCACCAAGGACGGGAAGCGCCTCTCGCTCACCTTCCCGGTGAGCACCAGCCAGTCGATCCCCGCCGAGCAGTCGCTCTTCGAGCAGCTGCAGGCCACCGCCAAGGAATCGGGCATCGAGATCAAGATCAGCCTGCTGGATCTCTCCAGCTGGTACGGCGAACTGTTCAAGAACAACTACAACCTGGTTTCCGCGCCCTACACCAAGGTCGGCCCCAGCGTGCTGAGCATCCTCTTCCACTCCGACTCCACCATCCCCGCGCCCTCGGGCTACTTCGCCAACCTCTCCCAGGTCAAGGACCCGGCACTCGATGAGCTGCTGGATACCGCAGGTTCCACCGCGGACGAGGCTGAGCGCAAGGAGAAGTACGCGCAGGCGCAGAAGCTGGTGCTCGAGGGACACTACCTGCTGCCGCTCTACAACCAGCAGAACCACTTCCTGTACTCGGGGAAGCTGAAGAACGTGGGAGCCACCACCGCCGTGGCCACCCCGACGTTCTTCGACACTTGGCTGGCCAAGTAGCCGGGCCCCGGAAACCCCCTCTCCGTCGATGAGCCAGAGCACCCTTGCCGGCCGGCGGTCGACCCGGTTCCCCGGGGCGGCCGCCCGCTGGGTGCTGGGCAAGATCGGCGGCGGAGTGTTCGTGCTCTGGGCCGTGGCCACCGCGATCTTCTTCGGCATCCGGATGATTCCCGGCGACCCGGCCGAGGCGATCATGGGCGGGCCCGGCTCCCAGGCCTCGGCCGAGGCCCTGGCCCAGGCGCGGGCCGACTACGGTCTGGACCTGCCGCTGTACGTGCAATATTTCAGCCAATTGTGGCGCCTGGCCACCGGGGACCTGGGCACCTCCTACTCGCTGAAATCCCCGGTGGCAGAGGTGCTCGGCGAGCTCGTGCCGCCCACACTCGTCCTTGCGGTGCTGGCCCTTCTCGTGGCCTGGGTGTTGGCACTGGTGGTCGCGGTGCTCTCCACGCGCAGCGGCGCCCTGGGCTCTGCCTTGGCCTCGGGTCTGGAAATCGTCTCGGCCGCCGTCCCGCACTTCTGGCTCGCCAGCGTGCTGATCATGCTCTTTGCCACCGCCCTGGGCTGGCTGCCCCCGGTGAGCACCAACGCCCCCGCCGGGCTGGTGCTGCCGGTGGCCACCCTGGCCCTGCCGCTGGCCGGGTTCCTGGGCCAGGTCATGCGTGACACCCTGAACGCGGCGCACCGCTCCCCCTTTGCACTCTCGGCCCGGGCCCGCGGGGAATCGGAGACCGGGGTGCTGTTGCGCCACAGCCTCCGCCACGCGGCGCTGCCGGGCATCGCCCTGTCCGGCTGGGCATTCGGCTCGCTGCTTTCCGGCGCGGTCGTCGTGGAATCCATTTTTGCCCGGCCGGGACTGGGCCGCTCACTGCTCTCGGCCGTCACCGCCCGCGACATCCCCATGGTCACCGGCGTCGCCCTGCTCTCGGCCGCCGCCTACGTGGTGATCATGGCCTGCTCCGACCTGGCCGAGCGCCTGGCGGACCCCAGGATGGGCGGATCATGAGCCTTGACAAGCACGAGCTGAGCCCCGGCGACCCGGTGTTGGCCCCGCACGCCGCGAAACGGCCGGCGCCGGGAACCCGGGGGTTGCGGGCGCTGGCCGCCCGGGTGCCGCTGCTGCTTGGTGCCGCCGTGCTGGCCTTCTTCCTGCTCGCGGCGCTGCTCCCGGACCTGCTGGCCCCCTACGACCCGCTCGCCATCAACCCCGCCGACGCGTTCTCGCCTCCCGGATCCAAGCACCTGCTGGGCACCGACGAATCCGGGCGCGACATCTACTCGCGCATCATCCACGGCGCCAGGCCGTCGCTGCTGATCGGGGCCGCGGCGACCGCGATCGGCCTGGGTCTGGCCCTGGTGCTGGGCACGATTGCCGGATTCGGCGGCAAGTGGCTGGACTTCGGGGTCGGCCGGGTCCTGGAGGTGCTCTTTGCGCTGCCCGGCCTGCTGCTGGCCCTGGTGTTCATTGCCCTGGCCGGACCGGGCGTGGGAACCACGGTGGTGGCGGTGGGGCTGACCACCGCACCGGGGTATGCGCGGATGATCCGCGCCCAGGTCATTGCCCTGCGCACCTCGCCCATGGTCGAGGCCGCCACGGTGCTGGGGCGCTCGCGCGCAAGGATCCTGGGAATCCACATCCTGCCCAACGCACTGGCACCGATCGCGGTGCTGGGCACCCTGGGCCTGGGCCAGGCAGTGGTCTGGGCCGCATCGCTGAGCTTCCTGGGCCTGGGCGCCCCGCCGCCGGCCCCGGAGTGGGGCGCGATGCTCTCGGCCGGGCGCACCTACCTGGCCCTGGCCTGGTGGATGACGTTCTTCCCGGGCCTGGCCATCGTGTTGGTGGCGGCGGCCTCCACCGTGCTTTCCCGTGCACTGAAAGCTGCAGGTCCCCGATGAGTGCACCGGCACCGCTGCTGCGGGTCGAGAACCTCGACGTCTCCTTCGGTGAAACCCCAGTTGTCTTGGATGTTTCCTTCACCGTCAACCCGGGCGAATGCCTGGCGCTGGTCGGCGAATCGGGCTCCGGAAAGTCCGTGACGGCGCGTTCGCTGATCGGATTGGCAGGTCCCGGATCCACCGTGCGCGCCGGCGCGCTGGAGGTGGCCGGAGTCGATGCCCGGGCCCTGTCGCAACGCGCCTGGCGCTCGATCCGCGGCCGGAAGGTGGGCCTCATCCTGCAGGACGCGCTGACCTCCCTAGACCCGCTGCGCAGGATCGGCAAGGAAATCGACGACGCCCTGCGCCTGCATTCCACCGGTTCCGGGGCCGCGCGCGCCGCACGGGTCATCGAGCTGCTGGAATCGGTGGGCCTGGACGACCCGGTGCGCCGGGCCGGACAACTCTCGGGCGAGCTTTCGGGGGGCATGCGCCAGCGCGCGCTGATTGCCTCGGCCATCGCCCTGGACCCGGCCCTGGTCATCGCCGACGAGCCCACCACCGCGCTGGATGCCACGATTGCCGCGTCGGTGCTGGACCTGCTCGGCGGCCTGCGGGCCGCAGGCTCCGGCATGCTGCTGATCAGCCACGACCTGTCCGCGGTTTCCAAGGTCGCCGACACCATTGCGGTGATGCAGGCGGGGCGCATCGTCGAAACCGGACCCACCGCACGGATCCTGGGCGACCCCCAGCATCCCTACACCAAGGCATTGCTGGCGGCGGTTCCGGCCGGCAAGCCCCGCTTCGCACGGCTTTCCCCCGCCACCGCCTCCCCCGCCGCGGTTCGGGCGCCGGAACCCGCCGGCCCACCGGTCGCTTCCGGCGAAACCGGGCAACGGCCGGTGCTCAGCGCACGCTCGCTGTCCCGCGCCTTCAAGGTCCCCGGGGCCGCGGACTTCCCCGCGGTGAAAAACGTGGACTTCGAGCTGCTGGCCGGGCGCACGCTGGGCGTGGTCGGCGAATCCGGGTCGGGCAAGACCACCACGGCGCGCATGGCCCTGGGGCTGCTGGCCCCGGACACGGGATCGGTTGAGCTTTTCGGCGAGCCCTGGAGCTCGGTGCCCGAGGCCCACAGGCGAACCCGGCGCCCGTCCCTGGGCGCCATCTACCAGGACCCGCTTTCCTCCTTCGACCCGCGGCATTCCGTGGGGCAGGTGCTGGCGGATGCGCTGAGTTTCGGGGCCACCCGCAATCCGCGCAGACACGCGGCCAGGATCGCGGAGCTGCTCTCGCTGGTGGGCCTGGCCAAGGAGCTGTCGGCGCGGAACCCCGCCACGCTGTCGGGCGGCCAGCGCCAGCGCCTGGCCATTGCCCGCGCCCTGGCCCCGGAACCGCGGGTGCTGATCTGCGACGAGCCGGTCTCCGCCCTGGACGTCTCCATCCAGGCGCAGGTGCTGGACCTGCTCGATGACCTGCAGCGGCGGCTCGGGCTGGGCTACCTCTTCATTTCCCACGACCTCACGGTGATCAGGCACATGAGCGATACGGTGCTGGTGATGCGCGCCGGGGAAGTCGTGGAGTCCGGCGCCACCGAGTCGGTGTTCACCGACCCGCAGCACCCCTACACGCGTGCCCTGCTGGCCGCCTCCCCGGGGCCAACGCCAGGGCGCTGAGCGGGACCAGGTCCGGGTTCAGTTCCCGAGCTCCCGGACGAGGCCGGATTCCGCGGATTCCCCGACCGTGTCCAGCGGACGCGTGCCTGTTTGAATGAGGATGTCATCGAGCTTGGGCAGCGCCCGGGCGACGCGCAGCTTCGCGTCCAGGATGGTTGCTTCCACTTCGGAAAGTGCCGCGTCCTGCACCACGACCGTCGCCGTGCAGTGCAGGCGGTGGCCCACCCAACGCAGCTGGATCCGTGGGGTTTCCAGGATCCCGGGGACGGAGTCGAAGGCCTCCTCGGCCTTGGCCAAAAGGTCGGGTTCGATGCCGTCCATGAGCCTCCGCCCGATGCTGCGCACCGTGCCGAAGAGCAGAACCATGATGGCAGCGGAGATGAGCAGGCCCACGATGGGATCGGCCAGCGGGAAGCCGAGCATGGCACCGACCGCGCCCAACACGACGGCCAGGGAGGTGAATCCGTCGGTGCGGGCGTGCACGCCGTCGGCGACCAGTGCGGCGGAACCGATCTTCCGTCCGATCCTGATGCGGTACATGGCCACCGCCTCGTTGCCGACAAAGCCGATGACCCCGGCGGCCAGGACCCAGCCCAGATGCGCCAGCGGTTGCGGGTGGATCAGGCGGTCGATGGATTGCCAGGCGGCGACCACGGCGGAGAGGGCCACCACCATGACGATGAACAGCCCGGCCAGGTCCTCGGCCCGCCCGTAGCCGAAGGTGTAGCGGCGGTTGGCGGCCCGGCGCCCAAGGACGAAGGCAATCCACAGCGGGACCGCGGTGAGCGCGTCGGAAAAGTTGTGGATGGTGTCGGCGAGCAGGGCCACCGACCCGCTGACCATGACCACCGCCAGCTGCAACACGGTGGTGCCCAGCAGGATGAACATGCTGATCTTCAGGGCGCGGATGCCCTGGATGCTCGATTCGAGGGCGCCGTCGATTGAATCGGCGGAATCGTGGGTGTGCGGGACGAACAGTTCGAAGAGCCACCCCTTGAAACCCGAATGGTGCCGGTGGGAATGACCGTCATGCCCGTGCCCGTCGTGGTCATGCTCGCGGTCGTGGTCATGCTCGTGGTGCCCGTGGTGCCTGGCTTCGGCGCCGGTGCTCATGATGCCTGATTCCCGCGTGCGTGGTGGGCGGGGGTTCCGCCCAAGGCATGTTCGGCCTGGTGGATCGCGTCGACGACCAGCTGGCGGGCGTGCTCGTTTTCGAGCCGGTAAAGGACCTTGGTTCCCTCCTGCCGGGCGCCCACCATCCGGGCCAGGCGCATCTTGGCCAGGTGCTGCGAGACCGAGGCCGGGGTCTTGCCCAGGAGCTCCGCCAACGCACCGACAGCCATCTCCCCGTCCCTGAGTGCCAGGATGATCCTCACGCGGGTCGCATCGGCGAGCATGGAGAACACTTCCACAGCGAGTTCGACGTACTGGCTGTCGGCATCCAGGGTGCATGCCTTCTTATCTGCATTCATACGCACATAGTTGCACAAGCGGGCTGTGCGATCAAGCTCCCGGACGGCATGCGAAGCCGTGCGATCCCACGGAAACCATTCGCCCCCAACTCAAATTTGTACTACTTGTTACATTTACTTCTGTAACGGTATATCCTGACTGCATGACATGGATGGTATTGATTGTTCGCCTGACCGGAGCCACCTCGCGACACCGCGTCGCCGTATGGCGGGAGCTGCGCCGCATCGGGGCGGCGCCCGTCACCCAAGGGGTATGGACGGTCCCCGACACCCCGCACTTCAAGGAAGCGGTCACGAAGGTCGAGGAACTGGCCCTCAAGGGGTCCGGAGACGTCATCGTGCTCTCCACCGCCACGGCCGGGGCGACCGGCGATGAAGCAATGCTCTATGCCTTCCGCACCCAGCGCCTCGAGGAGTGGGAGGAGTTCGGCGGCGACTGCCGCAAATTCGAGGCCGAGATCGCCAAGGAGATCCGCATCGAAAAGTTCACGCTGGCGGAACTCGAGGAAGAGGAACAAAGCATGGATCGCCTGCGGCGCTGGCACCGCGAGCTCAAGAGCCGCAATGTGCTGGACCTGCCAGAGGCCAGCGCGGCCGAGGAGCACCTGAAGGCTTGCGGCGAGGCCCTGGACGAGTACGCCGAGATGGTTTACGCCCGGTTGCACCATGACGATTCGCAGGACGAAACCGCACTCACCGGCAAGGGCTGACCCGGAAGTGACGTGGCTCGAAGTCCTGCTCGCGGCAGCCGGCGGGCTCTTGCTGGCCTACGCCGCGCTGCTGGCCCTGTTGTGGCGCCATGCGCTCAGGAACCCGGGCACGGTCAGGCTGGGGGATGCCTTGCGCCTGTTGCCGGATGTCCTGCGGTTCCTGGGCCGGCTCGTGGCGGACAGGGCACTGAAGCGCTGGCCGCGAATCATGCTGGCGCTGCTGCTGGGCTACCTGGCCTCCCCGATCGACCTCGTCCCGGATTTCATCCCCGTGATCGGCTATGCGGACGACGTCCTGGTCGTGGCACTCGTGCTGCGCCTCATCGTGCGCAGCAGCGGGCGTGCCGCACTGGCCAGGAACTGGCGGGGGTCCGAGGCCGGGATGCGGCTGATAGAACAGCTCGCGGGTTTGCCGGCACCGACGCCGCGGCAACCCGGGAGCACCCGGCCAGACGCCGGATCGTGAAAGCCCCTGCGCTGCGGCGTTATTTCCGGCCGCTGCCGGCCGGAACGCCGGCCGACGCCACCTGGGCAGCCGCGGCGTTCCCGCGCCGCCGCCGGGCCACCGTCAGCAACAGGTAGACGGCGGCACCGGCAAGCACGCCCCAGAACGGGGACACGATGCCCAGCGGCGCAATGCCCGAGGCCGTGACAATCAGGGTGACAACGGCGGCCTCGATGGCCGCCGGCCCGTGTGGACCCGCATCGAGCATGTCAAGCAGCGACCCCTGCAGCGCACCGAGCAGCGCGACCCCGGCCATGGCGGTGATCAGCTCGCCGGGCACCGCGGCGAACAGGTCAAGGATCGTGGCACTGAACAGCCCGAAGCCAATGAAGAACACGCCTCCGGCGGCCCCGGCGATGTACCGCTTGGCCGGGTCCTCGTGGGCCTCGCGCCCGCAGCAGATGCCCGCGGTGATGGCGGCCAGGTTGATGGCGTGGGACCCGAACGGGGCAAAGAGCACGCTGGCCGCGCAGGTGCCCGTGAGCAGCAGCCTGTCGTTGGGCGCGTAGCCGCTGGTGCGCATCATGACCAGGCCCGGGCCGTTCTGCCCGGCCATGGTCACGATGAGCAGCGGGACGGAAATGCCCATGATGGCCTGGATCGAGAACGCGGGCACGGTGAACACCGGCATGGTCAGCGCGAACGAAAGCTCGGGGCTCTGGGCCTGCCCGGACATGATGGACAGCACGACGCCGACCACGAGCGCCGCCGGCACAGCGTACTTCGGGAACAACCGGCGTCCGGCAAAATATGCCGCGACCAATCCGCCGGCAACCAGCGGCGAGGCAACCACCGCCTGGGTGACGTTCAGGACGAAGGGCAGCAGCACTCCCGCCAGCACCGCGGCCAGGATCGGGCGGGGAACGGCGGCAAGCAGCCGCCCAAACAGCCCGCTGAGGCTCAGCACCAGCCCCAGCACGCCGGCCACGATGTAGGCGCCGATGGCCTCAGAGAATTCGTAGTCGCCCAGCACCGTCAACAGCAGCGCCGCGCCGGGGACCGACCAGGCAACCACGACCGGCTGGCGCGTGAACAGGCTCAGGAGCAACCCCACGATTCCGCTGCCCACCGACACGGCCCATACCCAGGAAGCCGTCTGCGCCGGCTCCAGGCCCGCCCTTTCGGCGGCCTGGATGATGACCAGCATCGGCCCGGCATAGGAGACCGCAACGGCGATGAACCCGGCGCAGATGGCGCTGATCGAGGCATCCCCCAGGACCTTCGGCAGGCGCAGGCGCCGACCTGGGGCCGCGGCTCCGGACTGGTTGTGCTCGGGCACGATGGAGCCGCCTTTCAGGTGGAGGGAAACGGCACGGCTTCCGGCTGCAGCCCCCGGACGGGCGCGGAAGGAACCATTTGGGGCCCAACGCTACGGCGCGGGCACGCCGGAGACAAATACCAAGATCAGTGTGATTGATATCTCCATCCACTCAATGGGCACCACCCTGGGTCAAGCCTAGGCATATGCCCAGTGTGAGGTCACGCACATACTGACATGGTGTATCTCATGGTTTCGCCACCCACCGGGTGGACCAGGGCGCCAGCGCCCGCTACGAAGGATGGAGCACTCCATGACAGAAACACTTGATACCGTCTCGGCCCTGCTAGATGATGCACTCGTCGACAGCCCGGAGACCGGCGAATTCCGCGCCAACCGAAATATCTTCACCGACGAAGAGACCTTCGAGCTTGAGATGAAGCACATCTGGGAGGGCAACTGGATCTACCTGGCCCACGAATCCCAGATCCCGAACATCGGCGACTACTTCACCACGAACATCGGCCGCCAGCCCATCGTGATCTCGCGCAACAAGGAAGGCGTGCTCAACGCCCTCATCAACGCGTGCAGCCACCGCGGCGCGATGCTCTGCCGCCGCAAGACCGATAACCGCACCACGTTTACCTGCCCGTTCCACGGCTGGACCTTCAACAACTCCGGCAAGCTGCTCAAGGTCAAGGACTCCCGCGGCGCCGGCTACCCGGAGGGCTTCAACAAGGACGGCTCCCACGACCTGACCAAGGTCGCCCGCTTCGAGTCCTACCGCGGCTTCCTCTTCGGCTCGCTGAACGCGGACGTCAAGCCGCTGACCGAGCACCTCGGCGAATCCACCAAGATCATCGACATGATCGTGGACCAGTCCCCCGAGGGCCTCGAGGTCCTGCGCGGCTCCTCCACCTACACCTACGACGGCAACTGGAAGCTCCAGGCCGAAAACGGCGCCGACGGCTACCACGTCTCGGCCACCCACTGGAACTACGCCGCCACCCAGGCCCGCCGCAGCGCCGGCGAATCCACCAACACCACCAAGACCATGGACGCCGGCGGCTGGGACAAGCAGGAAGGCGGCTACTACTCCTTCGAGAACGGCCACCTGCTGCTCTGGACCGAATGGCTGGACCCGGCCAACCGCCCGCTCGCCGAGAAGCGCGACGAGCTCGTCGCCAAGTACGGCGAGGCCAAGGCCGACTGGATGATCGGCGTCTCGCGCAACCTCTGCCTGTACCCGAACGTGTACCTGATGGACCAGTTCTCCTCGCAGATCCGCGTCTTCCGCCCGGTGGCGGTCGACAAGACCGAGGTCACCATCTACTGCATCGCCCCGGTCGGCGAATCCGACGAGGCCCGCGCCAACCGCATCCGCCAGTACGAGGACTTCTTCAACGCCTCGGGCATGGCGACCCCCGATGACCTGGAAGAGTTCCGCTCCTGCCAGAAGACCTACCTGGCAACCGCCGCCAAGTGGAACGACCTCTCCCGCGGCCAGGCGCACCAGATCACCGGCGCCGACGAGAACGCCAAGAAGATCGGCCTGGAGCCGATTTCCTCCGGCGCACGCACCGAGGACGAGGGCCTGTACCCGATCCAGCACGGCTACTGGCTCGAGACCATGCGCAAGGCGGTTGTCGCCGAGGCCAACTCCACCACCACCGGCACCACCGAACAGGGGAACCACCATGACTGCAACCACTAACGCCATCATCACCAAGATCCAGACCGGCGCCGGTGAGGTCAAGCTGGAGGACATCACGCAGTTCCTCTACCGCGAGGCCCGTTTCCTGGACGACCGCGACTTCGACCGCTGGATTGACTGCTACCACCCCGAGGCCACCTTCTGGATGCCGGCCTGGGCCGATGACGACAAGCTCACCGAGGACCCGCAGCGCGAGATCTCGCTGATCTTCTACGCAAACCGCGGTGGCCTGGAAGACCGCGTCTTCCGCATCAAGACCGACCGCTCCTCGGCCACCTCCCTGCCGGAGCCGCGCACCGGGCACAACATCTCCAACGTGGAGATCGTGTCCGTCGACGGCGACAAGGTCGATGTCCGCTTCAACTGGTTCACGCTGTACTACCGCTACCAGAACGTCGACACCTACTTCGGCACCTCCTTCTACACGATCGACTACTCCGGCACCCAGCCGGTGATCATGGCCAAGAAGGTCGTCTTGAAGAACGACTACATCCACCACGTGGTCGACATCTACCACATCTAGTCCCCGCCTGGGGCCTCTCCCAGGCCCTTCGGGACCGGCGTTGGGGGGGGGGGGGGGGGGGGGGGG